>JAAZFB010000529.1 GCA_012511915.1 Clostridiaceae bacterium | reverse complement strand
TTATACTAATCCTCAATTAAAAGACAACTAAAAAAACTTAGGATTTTTTTCGTCAGGCAAGGCGGAAGGTTCCGTTAATACTTTATGTATTGACGGGTTCTTCCAACGCAGCATGATGGAATAAATACAAGTTTTTTGTTGTTATTTTAATTGAGGATTAGTATTAGTATCAAAGTTAACCTACTTGCATCGTCTGCCTTGAATCACGCAAGAAACCATCGAAAATACTATCTTCGTTTTTTTCAATGCTTATTATCAGCTCATCCAAAACCTCTTCCAGGCAAATAGGTGTGACGGTGTTATCACTCAGCACCTTTGCAATTTTATGAATTAGTTTCTCGGTTGAGCATATTTCGTATATGCTTTTTGACTCGGTGTATTCTATACCATTGCTGTTTTGCGTTTTGAATATTTCAATTCCATAAATTGAAATATTCATTTTTTCGTTATTAGTTTGATTCTCCAGTATGTAATACTCCAAGTTGAACGGCGTTGTTGCGCCATCTGCCTGTGTCAGCTGCTTTTGTGAATACAAAATTTTTTTCAATTTCTTGCTCCCTCCAATATTACAGTAATGTTTCTGTAACAATTATACAATGGAGGTAGAGCTATTTCTATTTGTTTTCATCGCAACTTATACTATTATTCGACAAAGTAATGATACCAAGACATAAACCATTTACAGTTTTGTCGGTTTTTGTCGGTTGAAAATCGGGATTAGCGATACCTCTTTGGTCCTTGAAAACTTTTTTTGCAGTTCCGAAACCATTACTAACACAAGACATAATATAAGCACCACTAACCATTGTACATGGGAAAGAGGATTTACTTTAAATACTTTTGCAACGTATGGCACTGATACAACGAAAATCTGCAGTGCGCTGCATATGATAAAGGATATTATCAAATATTTATTTTTCAAAGTTTCAGAGCAAAATATTGATTTTGTGCTACGGACGTTAAATGAATGGAACAGCTGTGAAAGGCTAAGCACCGTAAATGCCATAGTTCGGCCTGTTGTTACATCGTATTTTATTGTGCCGATGTTAAACGCGATTAAAGATAAAATGCCAATTATACACCCCTCTAAAAAGATAGTTACCCCTAATCCGTCTGAAAACAAACCGCTTTTTGGGTTTTTGGGCTTGTGCAACATTATATCCTCGTCAAAATTGTCAATGCCTAATGCAACTGCCGGCAAAGAATCTGTAACAAGGTTAACCCATAAAAGCTGAATAGCAAGTAACGGAGTTTGCCATCCGAAGAAAATAGCCAAAAAGACAGTCAGAATTTCCCCAATATTTGATGCAAGTAGAAAATGAATTGATTTTCTTATATTCTCATATATGCCTCTACCTTGACGGATAGCTTCTACTATTGTGGAAAAGTTATCGTCGGCAAGCACTATGTCGGCAACCCCTTTTGCAACTTCGGTCCCGTTTATCCCCATTGCACAACCAATATCTGACGCCTTTAAAGCCGGGGCATCGTTTACCCCATCGCCTGTCATTGCCACAACTGCACCCCTACTTTGAAAGGCTTTTACTATTCTGAGCTTGTCCTTTGGAGTAATCCTCGCAAACACGCTGTATGAAAATATAGATGCCTCTAAACGACTTTGGGGCATTGCCGCAAGTTGAGTGCCCGTAAGCGTTTTATCGTTGCTGCGTAAAATTCCAAGTTCTTTTGCTATAGCGCAAGCGGTTGTCAAATGGTCTCCGGTTACCATTACTGTTTTAATGCCTGCTTTTATGCAAGTTTTGATTGCATTAGTAACCTCGGGGCGAATGGGATCGGCTGTACCGATAAGCCCTGCAAAAGTTAAGTTATATTCCGGATTATCCGGAATATAATCTGTATTTCGGTATGCAACGGCAATTACACGTAAAGCTTCTTTTGCCATTTCATCATTCTTCTTTAAAATCTCGGCTCTCATTTCCTCGGTAAGTAAGCAGTTATCAATCAGTACATCGGCTGCACCTTTTGTAATAACTCTGTATCCGTCTTTATAAGTATGTACAACACTCATAAGCTTTCTATCGGAATCAAAAGGTATTTCCAGAACACGTCCATACTCACTTATTATGCCGGCTTTGTCCAAAATTGCACGTTATGTCGGATCATTGCCATTACAGGATATAGCAGCAAGGGCTATTGCGTTTTGATTTTTAT
>JAAZFB010000528.1 GCA_012511915.1 Clostridiaceae bacterium | reverse complement strand
GAGGATGCTTTTCCAGTAAGGAAGTATATATTTTTTTAATCTGAGCATATGTTTTCTACCTTTAATGAAGATTTTTTCTTTGTGAATAATCGGGGTTAAATTTTCCGAGGATAATTTCAATCGCTTTTTGGATGGTTGGTAGCTCATCTTCTGTCAGCGAATTAACTAAGTCCAAACCCAATTGATGATTGACTAATTTGCCTTCTTGAGTCAATTCTTTTCCTTTTTCAGTCAATTCGAGCAATTTACCTCGTTTGTCCTCTGGGTTGGGAATACGTTTTACTAAGTCTGAGCGAACCAGTTTTTCGACTAATTGCGAAACAGCCGGGTTTGATATCCCTAAAAAGTGTGCCAGATTATTGAGTGATACACTTTTGTTGTGCAGTAAATGAAAAAGGCTCATCATCTGGCTGTTCGACAGATTATGTTCCTGAAGAAATTGAGTGCGCTGCATAAAAGACCGCCGCGAAATGATTTCGTTCAATTCGAGTAAAGCGTTAAAAAAAGTTTCGTCCATAGTTTCTCACAATTTAGTTAAGAGCGCTTAACTATAAGAGTCATGCCCCAGCTTGTCAAGTAGAAAGCGTAGACAGTTGGGCAGAGTTTTGCTGCATTTTTGTTGTTAGCATTTGCCCTATGGCTCTTTAGGAATTCTCAATATGGACCTCTCCTTAGCAATCATGAGAATACTTGTGAAACCACCTCCGACCCCGGTCTGAGAACAATATTAAAGATTATGAATTTATGAAAAGTGTACTGTCGGGTTCTTGACGTGAGCGGGCATCGTACCCGAACGAAGTGAGTGGTATTGAAATTGCCCAATTAGGAAAACCTGTCCCCAGCCTGCACACCAACAAAACTTAATAATCTTGAAAATAATCTAAATAATCTTAAGAAATAACTTGACATTCTGAATATTAACGTGTAATATATTCAAACGGCGCCAAAAAGGAGAAAAACTATGAAAACATTACCAAAAACATGTCCAATCTGTGAAGGAAAGAATTTGATTGTCAACAGATTCTTTTGCCCTGACTGTCAAAGCAGTATCGAAGGCGAGTTCATCCCAGAGCGAAACGCTTTCCAAGGGCTTAGCGAGGAGCAGATGAATTTTATGCTGACCTTCGTCCGTTGTGAGGGCAAGTTGAACCGCATGGAAGAAATTCTGGGTCTCTCCTACCCTACTCTCAAAAACCGTTTGAATGACGTGATTCTTGCCCTCGGCTTCCAACCCGAGAAGGAAGGTCCAATCAACCTCAGCGCTTCCCAACGCCAACAAATTCTCGAGGATTTGGAAGCCGGAAGAATCGATACTGACCAGGCTCTGCGCTATTTGCAGGGCGAAGATAAATTTATTTTAGACTAAGGAGTAAAAATGAATAACACCGATGAAAAAATCCGCATTCTGAATATGGTTCAGGATGGAAAAATCACAGCCGAAGAGGCAGCGAAACTGCTGGAAGCCCTTGAAGTCAAGGAAGAAAAAAATGAAGTTGAGGTATTAAACCGCTTTGACGGAGGATCTTCTCCGAAAGGAAAGCCTCGCTGGTTGCGGATTGTTGTATCCGATACCAATACGGGTAAGAAAGAAGTAAATCTAAAAGTGCCGGTGAGTTTCCTTAAAACCGGAATGAATATAGCTTCTAAATTCACTGAAGACGATGGAGTTTTAAGTCGAATAAATCTGGATGAGATATTAAACACAAGAGACAGTGACAATCCGACTGGTGTCATTGTTGATGTGGAGGAAACCGAGAGTGGGGAGCACGTTTTGATCACGCTTGAATAAAAGTTGAAGCTGTAGAGATTAGGAAAAACCCCTTATGCCAAGGGGTTTTTCAGTTAAGTTTAATTAATCTCAAGCGGGGGCTTGCTTTTTGACTAAATCTCGATGAAATTCCGGACGATATAGCCAAAAATGAAACTTATCAGTGCTACGCCGACGCTGATTCCTGCCATGCTGAAGAATTGCTTCTTGAAGCTTTCATCACGAATGACCGAAATGTAATAACTAAAGATGGCAATGACTGCAAAGACCGTGCTCATCATCACAGCAAGGGCGACAAAATAATTGCTAAAAATCAAATAGGGCAAAATCAGCAAAGCGACGGTGATAATGTAGGCGATGCCGGTATAAATTGAGGCTTTGATTGGGTCTTTACCCGAATTTTCGGTCTTGGTCGAAAGATATTCCGAAGCTGCCATAGATAAGGCGGCGGCGATTCCGGTTATCAAACCGCTCAGGGCAATCATGCGCGTGTTTTGGAAGGCAAGCGTCAAGCCCGCCAGCGTGCCGGAGAGCTCCACCAAGGCGTCGTTCAGACCCAGGACGATTGAGCCGGTATATTGCAGGGGGAGCTCGTCCAGGCTGTTGATAAGGGTATATTCATGCTCGGTTTCGTCTTTGACCAATTCTTCGACGCCGGGGATGATGCCGATCAGTTTTGAATATTGTTTTATGCCTTCGTCTTCGTCTTTTTCTTTCCGTTTTATGACAAAGGTATAGCCGAGAAGTTTTGATAAAAAGCGATGCCATTTGATTTTGCCTTGTTGCGGTTCAGGCATTTCGCCGGTATATTCCTGCCAAAACTCGGCATGCTTGGTTTCGTCATGGGATAATTTGCGAATTAGTTTAATAT
>JAAZFB010000527.1 GCA_012511915.1 Clostridiaceae bacterium | reverse complement strand
TGAATACCAAACAATGATTTGCACTCTTACAGATATGGACGCCTCCAACGCCTCGGTGTATGACGGAGCAACGGCAGCATCAGAAGCGGTTGCCATGTTTAAAACCTCCCAAAAAAACAGAGTAATGATCTCGTCTGCTCTTAATCCACAAGTAATAGAGACGATAAAAACTTATTGCTTTGGCTCGGATACTCAATATGAACTACTGCCCTGCAGGGACGGTAAGACATGTGTAGATGCGTTAGAAGACGATGTTGCATGCTTAATCGTTGCTCAGCCCAACTACTATGGCATTATAGAGGATATTGAAAAAATAAGTGAAAGTGCACATCAAAAAGGTGTTAGGGTTATTACGTATTGTAACCCTTTATCGTTGGCATTGTTAAAAACACCCGGTCAATGTGGCGCCGATATCGCGGTTGGGGATGCACAGCCCTTTGGTATGCCCCTATCGTTTGGCGGCCCATATTTGGGTTTTATGGCATGCAAATCAGAACATATAAGAAAACTCCCCGGGAGAATTGTAGGTCAAACAACCGATATAAATGACAAACGCGCTTTTGTGTTAACACTGCAAGCAAGAGAGCAGCATATACGCCGTGAAAAGGCAATTAGCAATATTTGCTCAAATCAAGCATTATGCGCATTGCGTGTAGGTGCATATCTTGCAGCGATGGGCAGTGATGGTTTGCGCAGTGTTGCTGAGCATTGTGTCGCTAAAGCACATTATATGGCAAAAAAACTATGCGAAATAAATGGTTTGTCATTGGCTTTTTCCGCCGAATTTTTCCATGAATTTTTAACTTCATGTAAAAACCCGGAACTTGTCTTATCCGCTTTGGATGAAAAAGGGATATTGGGAGGTCTTTTGGTTGACGATAAAATATTATGGTGTGTTACAGAACAAAACACCATTAACGAAATAGATGAAGCCGTTGAAATTGTGAAGAAAACGGTGGGGGAGACAAGATTATGAAACTGATTTTTGAACGTGATAACGGAGTAAAAAGCAATTACTTGGACAAATGTGAGGTTAGCTATAAGCTTGACGATAAATTATGCAGGGGGAGTGACGTCAAATTACCTGAAGTATCTGAGGGTGAGCTGTGTCGTCATTATACCGAGCTTGCAGGCAATGCATATGGGGTTAATAATGGTTTTTATCCTCTCGGCTCATGTACAATGAAGTACAATCCTAAAATAAATGAAAAAATAGCTTCACTCAGTGGTTTTACTGATATTCACCCTCTTCAGCCCAAACAAACAGTATGCGGTGCAACAGAGGTTATAGAACTATTAAGCAAAAATTTATGCGAATTAACCGGTATGGATAAAGTCTCGTTGCAACCGGCGGCAGGAGCACATGGTGAATATTTGGGGCTTTTGCTTATTAAGGCATATCATCGTGATAATAATGACACTAAAAGGAATAAAATTATAATACCGGATTCTGCCCATGGAACTAATCCTGCAAGTGCTGCAATGGCCGGGTTTGAAATAGTCAACGTGCCAAGCACTAAGGACGGGTTAGCAGATGTTGAAAAACTAAAGCAATACTTAGGCGATGACACTGCCGGGCTTATGCTGACCAATCCCAATACATTGGGGTTATTTGATAAAAATATTTTAGAGATAACGGATATTGTGCACAAAGCCGGTGGACTTAATTATTACGACGGGGCAAATCTAAACGCTATTATGGGCATTGCCCGTCCCGGGGATATGGGGTTTGATGTTGTGCACGTTAACCTGCATAAAACATTTTCCACCCCGCACGGTGGTGGCGGTCCGGGGAGCGGACCGGTAGGATGCAAAAGTTTCCTTGCAAAATACCTTCCTGAGGGTGAACAATCGATAGGTCGTGTTAAAGCTTTTTACGGTAACTTCCTTGTTGCGATTAAGGCACTTACCTATATACTGTCTTTAGGCAGTGATGGGCTTTTAGATGCCTCACAAACTGCAGTATTAAATGCTAATTACTTAAAAAGCTGTCTTGGCGATAGTTTTGACATTATTGGCAACGGATATTGTATGCATGAATTTGTAATGAGCCTTCAGCAATTAAAAGATAAGACGGGTGTTAGTGCCTTGTCCTTTGCAAAGGCACTTTTGGACGAGGGTATTCACCCGCCTACAATGTATTTTCCTCTTATTGTACATGAGGCTCTAATGATTGAACCGACAGAAACAGAATCAAAGCAAACACTTGACTGGGTAATAGACGTTTTCATGGCATTGCATAAACGGGCAATGTCAGGAGACGACATGAAAAACGCCCCGCAAAAAACTTATATTTCCAAGGTTGATGAAGTATCAGCCGCAAGAAAGCCTATTTTAAAGGCTTAATATAAAGAACCGCACAATCTGTTATGGTCTTATAAACATTTGTACCCAAGCGTTAGACCTTGAATCATACCCGACCCCGATTTGGGTGTAATTTGCATTCAATATATTAGCCCTGTGCCCTTGGCTGTTCATCCAAGCATTCATCACTTCTTTTGGTGTACGCTGGCCCTTTGCAATGTTTTCTCCGGCAGAGCTGTAACGTATGCCAAAGTTCTTCATCATATCAAATGGTGAACCATATACAGGGGAATTGTGTGAAAAGTAATTTCTATCAGTTAAGTCCCTTGCCTTATATTGTGCCACGCGTTGAAGCTCCCAATTGTTTGTAAGTGCTCTTAGCCCGTTGTTGCTTCGCTGTACGTTTACAAGGCGAACGACTTCCATTTCATAACTTTGTGCTTGCTGGTTTTTTTCAGGTATTGTTACCTTTTGATTTGGATAAATAAGTGCAGGATTTCTTATTTGTGGGTTAGCCGCAATTATTTCACTCAGGCCAATTTGGTATTTAACCGCTATTTTCCAAAGCGAGTCGCCGCTTTGGACGATATAAGTGTCAGCCGATACATTTGTAGCGTAAATAAATGAGGTAATAACGAAACTTATAGCTAATCGTCTTTTAATTTACAACACCGCCTTTTTTTTGATAATACTAATCTCCCCAAAATCACTGCTATTTCCCATTTATACTATTCCTTATTTAAAATATTGACAAACATTTTTGTCAATAGCGGCCGCAATCAGCGGCCGTTACAAGGAAAACAGTATTTACTGATTCGTGCTGAGGTAATAAATTGAATGCGAATCAGTATGATAATATGAGGGATACAATTATTCTATCCTGTTATTGCGGCTTAAGACGTGGTAATAAACAGAAATAAAGGCATACTAACCCTTTTTAATAATAATACTAAATTCAATCAAATATAAC
>JAAZFB010000526.1 GCA_012511915.1 Clostridiaceae bacterium | reverse complement strand
GTTATATTTTAATCGGCAGATAGTTTTTATTATCCAAAAACTAGTAAATGTTATCGTTAATTTTATGTTCAAAATACTGCAAAAAATGAATAATTTTTTTAAAATTCGATTGTCAAAACCATTATATATCGTTATAATATAAGTAAAAATGTCTTATTGCTTTTCAGTACCACAAATAATAAAAACCATAATATTTTAAATCCGATTTACCACATCATCTTTCAAGTAAATAGGAGGTTTTAAGTGGAAATAACAAAGAATTTGAGTGATTTTAAAAAGCGCAAGCAAACAGAACTAACAGATATTCGCATCAGGGAAATCCTTGAGAGCATTACGGATGCTTTCTATAGCGTGGATGCCTGTTGGCACCTGACATACATCAATTAAAAAGCCGAAGAATGGTGGGGTCGCTGCAAGGAAGATCTGTTGGGGACGGTTTTGTGGGACATGTTCCCCGAACCGGAGAAGACCGAGGGTTACCGTATGCACCATAAGGCTTTAAATGAGCGCATATCTGTTCAATGGGAGACCTATTCGCCAAACCTGAAGGTGTGGGTGGGGGCAAACGCCTATCCCATTTCGGATGGAGGAATTGCGGTTTATTTCCGTGATATCACGGAGCGTAAAAATTCGGAGCAAGCGCTTGAAGAGAATAAGAAACGGCTGGAAAGCGAAGTGACCACGCTTCAGCGGTTGTATGACTTGCAGTCAAAGATGTCAAGAGAGAAAGACATTATGCGGGCTATCGACGAGATATTGGCAGCAGCTTGTGACCTCGCTAATACAGACAGAGCGACCATGCAATTGGTACGGGAGGATGGCGTATTTGAGATCGTTGCACAGAGAGGCTATGCCGAAAGTTCCCCGTTTATCACTTATTTCCGTGAAGGAGGTTTCGAGGACGGCTGCCATAGGGCGTGTCGTGAGCGAATAAGGATCATCATTGAGGATGCAGCCAATTGTCCAGGACTTTCGGGCACCGAAGCAGGGGCTATTACCATTGGTGACGATGTCCTAGCAGCTCAATCTACCCCTCTCGTCAGTCGAAGCGGGACATCAATAGGGGTGCTAAGTACACAGTACAGACGCCCCTATCGTCCGTCTGATGGTGAGATGAGGCTTCTGGATCAGCTTTCATTTCTTGCAGCGGAATTTATTGAAAGGCATCGGGCCGAGGAAGCGCTACGGATAAGTGAGAGGAGGTACCGCAACCAGATAGAGGATGCACTACGCGAAAGTCAAAATAGCTATCATTTGCTTTTGGATTCTATGGATCAGGGGTTTGGTATCATTGAAATGATGTTTAATGAAACAGGATATCCTATAAACTATCGTTTTATTGATTGTAATCCAGCGTTTGAAAAATTAACTGGTATGGCTGTCAAAGGAAAGTTCCAAACAGATATATTTCCGGAGACTGAAGAATTTTGGTATAAAAAATTTGGTCAAGTTGCCTTAACAGGAGAACCTATTCGATTTACAAACGTAGTGAAGGAGCTTGACCGATGGTATGATTATTATGCTTTTAAAGTTGGTGAACATGATTCGCGAATTGTAGGCATTTTATTAGATGAAATCACATACCGAATAAAAGCCGAGCAAGCAATACGAGAGAGCGAACAAAAAGCACTTGCCCTTGTAGCTGAACTAGAAAAAGCAGATAAAAACAAAAACGAATTTATTAACGCCAAGTCACACGAACTGAGAAATCCTCTGGCGGCAGTGGTGGCGGGTCTTTCACTTATGGATATCACAGAGGACAAACAAAAGATTGCACAGGCAAACGATATAATACGTAGACAGACTAACCAACTTTGCCATTTAGTAGATGGTCTACTGGATTTAACACGCATAACAAATAATAAAATTAAACTTAAAAAAGAAAGTATAGAACTTACCGACCTTACAACTAGTGCAGTAGAGGATCATCGTTTTCTTTTTGATAATAAAGGAATTAATCTTGTAGTTTGCTTAAGCCCAAAGAAAATTTTCCTTGAAGTAGATCCTATTCGAATTGAGCAAATTATTGGTAATCTTCTGCATAACGCGGCAAAATTTACAAGTAAAAATGATGTGGTTATAGTTAAGGTAACACAAGATACCAATACAAGTGAAGCAGTAATCACGGTTATGGATACTGGACGAGGTATTGATTCTAAAGATTTGGGGAATTTATTTACACCATTCACGCAGATAGATAAATCATTGGATAGAAGTCTTGGAGGACTTGGACTGGGCTTGTCTATAGTCAAGGGAATGGTAGAACTTCATGGTGGAAGAGTTGAAGCTTACAGTGAAGGAATAGGCAAAGGTACTAAGTTTACCATACGACTTCCTCTTCAAAAGAAAAATATTGTAACATGAAAATATTGTAGGAGGATAGATACTATGTCAAATGAATTACTAAATATTTTAATGATTGAAGATAATGAAGATCTGGCTGATATCATGTGTGAACTACTTGTTTTATCAGGGCATAGAGCTTCAGCAGCTAATAACGGAATTGAAGGTATTGCAAAAGCAAAGGAGATTAATCCCGATGTTATAATATGTGACATCGGTCTTCCAGATATGAGCGGATATGAGGTAGCGAAGGCAATACGTAAAGACGCTGATGTTAAGGATACATTTCTGATTGCTTCTTCTGGATATGCGCAGCCTGAAGATGTAGAGCGTTCAAGGGAAGCTGGTTTTGACAGGCACTTGGCTAAACCTGTTGCTCTTGAAACACTTGAGATGGTGCTGAATGATTTGAAATAATATATTGTATTATCAGCAAATATATTCTATAGGTAATGTAATTACTACAAATACAAACGAACCCCCGGGGTAAACCCCTTACAATTTTGCCAATTATTATCATTTATCAGCCAAAACACACGTGGAGTGCGTAGTATTGATGTCAAGGGTGGAGAAGTGAGTATGTAGAAAAGCTTAAAAATAAGGGCTTTTCGAGATTTGAGAGTAAAAATCAGATGTGTAAAAATCGTAAATATATCGGTTCG
>JAAZFB010000525.1 GCA_012511915.1 Clostridiaceae bacterium | reverse complement strand
GTATGGCAGGAAATAATAAGATGGTTAAAGAGTTAAATCAATCTATAATTCTCGATATAATTCGAACAAAAAAAGCAGTATCAAAGGTGGAAATAGCTTCTATTACAGGCCTTTCCCCCAATGCTGTGGGAATTATTACGACTAATCTCATTGCTGAAAACTATATTTACATAAGCGGAATAGCACAGTCAAGCGGCGGCAGAAAGCCGGAGCTTTTATCGATAAAACCAAATTCCTATTACTCAATGGGAGTAGATGTTGATACCGACAGGATACGCTTTGCACTTATAGACATTACGGGAGACGTCATATATTCGTCACGCGTTAAAATGAACTGCGCAGATGATTATAAGGCTGTTTTCGATGTAATAAATCCGGAGATAGATAAAAATAAGATATACAAGCTTATGGGAGTTGGATTTGCCATTGCAGGGCAGGTTGATTCAAAAGGAGAAATCGTTATATCCGCACCCAATCTCAAATGGAAGAATGTTAATATTCTCAATGAATTATCAACGGATATTGATGTTTTTTTAGAAAATGAATCAATAACCTCTGCTATTTACGAAAGCTGGAGCGGTATATGTCAGGAAGCAAAAAACTTTATCTGTATAAACTCCAAATCCGGAATAGGGGCAGGAATTTTTATAGACGGTAAAATATATAAGGGAATAAGCGGAAGTGCTGGAGAAGTCGGGCATATTACAGTTGATATAAATGGTCCCAAATGTGAATGTGGCAGTAACGGATGCCTTGAAACTTATGCTTCTTCCCTTAGAATTGCACATATGCTGAAAAAGCAATCTATTGATGAAGTTATAGAAATGGCGAGAAAGGCAGATAAAGTCGCAATTAATGCTCTTAAACTTTCGGCAATGTATATAAGCGTTGTTGTCTCGGGGCTTATAAATACTCTGAACCCCGAAAAAATAGTCCTTGGCAAGGAATTTGTAAAATATGCGGATTTGATAATTGATGATATAAGAAAACAAGTAAAACAAAAAGCTTTGGCAATACCTGCAAACAATGTTGAAATAACCGTATCAAAAGAAGGAACTCTTTCATCAGTTCTCGGTGCCGCAATACTTCCCCTGACCAAGATATTCAAAGCAATGATTTGAATGTTAGAAAAATTCTCCCCTCACCAACCTACCAACCAAAGCCTCAGCTGCAACCTTATCGGCTGACGATATGGCATGCGTGTAAAAATTAAGTGTGGTGGAGTTTTGTGCACGACCTAACCGCTTAGCTACCGTTGCTACATCTATGCCGAGGTTTATGAGAAGTGTTGCACAGGTGTGTCGAAGCTCGTGGAACGTTATTTCAGGCAGCTCATTCTTCTTTAAAAACTTACCAAACCAATGCGATAGTGTTGCAGGTCGAGTAGAGAGCTTCCGTATTCACTGAAGTGTTACTGCTCCTCCTCACAGAACCGTACGTGCGGTTTTCCCGCATACGGCTCTTCATAAAAGTCATTTACTTCGCATTTGACCATAACGAGTAATATATTTTCGGCGCGGCGACTGGATTATATTCAAGAAATCTATTAAATGTGTCCCAGTTCATTCTCTTTTGACTTCTACTGTTTAGTGCCTTGTACAGCATTTTTGTTACATGGTATGCAAATAGCCGCATTTTTCTCATGTTTCCTGTAACGCCAAAGTACCGATAGTGTCCTACCAGTTTCTGATTTAATCGGCGTACAAGTTCGCACTTCTCCATGTGCTTATTTTGTTGTAACCATGCTTTAACCACTTGCATTTTCGCCACCATTTTCTTTTGGGCGGTGTAGTGCAAAACGATATATTTACCGTTTCGGCTTATTCCGTTAATGTGCGTAAACCCCAGAAAATCAAAAGTTTCTTTACTTCCATGTTCTCTCGCATATCTGCCAAATCTTATTATTTTGCTCTTTTCTTCCGATAGTTCTAATCCAAATTTAACAAACCGCTCTTTGAGCATTCCGAAAAACTTCCTTGCCTCTTCTTCGTACTGAAAACAACATACAAAATCGTCCGCACATCTCACCATGTGCGCCTCGCCGTAGAATTCACGGCTTATCTTCTTCTCAAACCATAAATCAAGGACGTAGTGCAAATACACATTCGCCAGAATTGGGGATATTAGACCGCCCTGCGGTGTCCCCATATCACTGTCCAGAAATTTCCCTTCCTCCATGATGCCGCTTCTTAGAAATCTCTTGATGTATCGGATAAAATTTCTGTCCTCAATGTCATGTTCGAGAAATTTTATTAGCCACTCATGGTTGACGTTGTCGAAGAAGCCTCTAATGTCTGCGTCAACAATGAAACTTGTTTTCTTCATGATGATTATGTCATCTAATGCCCTTATTGCTTTGTGACAGTCCCTATTTGGACGGAATCCGTATGAGGTGTCCATAAACTTATGCTCGCACACCATCGTTAGGGCGTCCGACATTACTCCCTGCACCAATTTATCCTCATATGCGGATATACCGAGAGCGCGCATTTTGTTGCTGCCCTGTTTCGCAATATATGTCCGCCTTACAGGCAATGGTTTATATGAGAATTTCTTCATCCTACCGATTAGACTTACCAAGTTTTCGTCCAAGTTCTTACCATACTCATCCTTTGTTACCCTGTCAATCCCTGCCGCCTTTT
>JAAZFB010000524.1 GCA_012511915.1 Clostridiaceae bacterium | reverse complement strand
GGTATCAGGCTCAAAATGTGTTACAAACCCGGGAAAAATGGTTATTGCTGGCGCAACTGGCCTTTCCCGGCCGGTTTTGGCTTTATACATATCAGTATTTATGCGGTTATGAGGATCTGCCGGAGCTTACGGTAAAGTTTAAGCAATATCTTTATGAGGTCATTTATCTGCAGGAGCAGTGCCTTGAAAACTTGGAAAATTGGTTATTGGAGAGTGAAACAGAATGAAAAAGAGCGGCAATGAACAATATTCCGAACTTACGTTAGAGCGCTGTAGTTATCCTTGGCAAGTCTTAGAGGCTGACAACGAAACATGGATTATTGTGCGCTGGAAGGAAAAGGTTTCCGAAAAACCAATTTCTCAGCTAGACGGTCTTACGTTAGCTGATTTCCGCTGGAATATTGCTTATGAGGACAGGGAAAAGTGTTTTTATGAGGGAGAGTTAGAGTTTAAAGTGCATTATCAGGAAGCAGATAATCCCGCTGTTATCGCAGAATACGGAGAAAACGCCGAAGTAGCTCAAGATGAAGATTTGTTTAGGGAACTCCTATTTACAGGACAGGTTACAGGACAGGAAAGCGGGTTCGTCGGATCAAAAGAAAGGGATGATAAAATATGGGAAACGTCTTTTCCGGAACTTTGGCCGGAGGGAGAAAAGCTGAAGGAAAAAGTCCCTATAGCAAAGGAACAGAAAAAATATATTTTTAGTGCACTATGGCGATCTTGGTTGAAGGGAAAAGGAGAAAAGGCCGAGCCGGTTTTACATAAGGTTCATGTTGCTCAGGTCGGGTTATCTACTCTTCTTGTAGAGGCGATAATTAAATTAGCAATTACTAATAAAAATAGGGAGGGTCTGGCTCAAAATTCGGTCGATCAGTCTGAAGGTGAAAACGGGGACCAAGAGGTGCGGACAATTTTATCGGAAAATAGCATTTATGAGTTAAGCGATGATACTGTTAGCGAAGTGATTGCGTTGCCTGTAACCAGAGGTTTTAGGGTATGTTCATATAATGCGCATGCAGCAGAATTATTGATAAACGGGATGAAAAAGGTCTCCTTACTATATATTAGCTCACTTACTGGGGGAGAACGTTTTTGGATCACCTCAACCTTGGAGGAAGAGGTATTGACCGTCAAGAATTATTTTACCTCGTTTTATCCGGCGATCATCGAAATATGGCAGGAAGAGACGGAACAGGCAGTAGTGGAGGGGAAAAATATTTTTATGACGGGCAAAGTTATTTGTCAAATTGGGGTGGCACCGGAGAATATGCAAGACGAGTACCAAGAAGAGCAAGCAGGCGATAAAGCAAATTGCCCGAAAGAGGGTGAGGATGAAGGCGGATTAGAATTAGCTCAGCAAAAGTCTCACCAACAGATGCAGGGGCAAGGTACGGGACAGAATCACCAAAACTCAGGTCAGAGTCAGAGTAAGGTCAAAAGTAAAGCCAAAAACCCCGGCGGGCTTCTCCTAACAGTGTTGCAAACAACAGAAGAGCAAGTAGCGCAAGTAGGACAAGAAGGGCAAACAGTTGGCCAAACAGGAGCACAAACAGTGTCGCAAACAGTGTCGCAAACAGTGTCGCAAACAGTGTCGCAAACAGCGGGGCACGTAACGAGCACAGTGGCACTTGAGTCTATGGCGGTTGCGCCTGTTTTACGCAAGAGAACCAAGCCGGGAGAAAAATGGTTAAAAAAGCAGGACAGTAAGTCCGCTTGTCCTATTAAGGCGGTTATCACAATAAAAGTCTAAATAATGTCGCAAAAATTATTTTGGGAGAGGACACAAACTGGCAAAATTTACCACAGCCCTATTATATAATGATAGTCAGTCATTAGTTTTGGAAAAGGGCGGTGTTTAGTTGTGATTAAAGTTTTGTCAGGGACTTCTCGTTCGACCGGAAAAGTGCGGCTGGATTTATGCGACGTAAATGTATTGCAGTATGCGGGAATATTTCTTATGGGAGTTCCTCTGTCGAGGGCTGTACTGATGGGCGAATTGTATCCTTTTGGGATAGCTTTTTTAGTGGGAGTGTGTTTGGGCAGACCGGAACAAAGGCGGACGGCCTTTATTGCGGTTTTTCTGACCACATTATTCTCAGTTAAAGGCATTGATTTGCTTGGGTATC
>JAAZFB010000523.1 GCA_012511915.1 Clostridiaceae bacterium | reverse complement strand
TTTCAGATATATATATGATTGACATCAAAGTCTTGTTAGATTACAATATGATTAACCAAATGTTTAAACCGTATGGTTAATCAGGAAAATGAACGTCTTCTTAGGAGCATAATTATGGATGAAAGCAATCTGAACACCAGAGATAGAATTATTTTAGCTGCGCTGACAGTCATTGGAGAACAGGGGACAGATCATATCACAACCCGTATAATCGCAAAAAATGCCAATGTGAATCATGCCGCAATCAACTATTACTTTGAATCAAAGGAGGACTTAATAGAAAAAACGCTGCAATACTTTCAATCGGGATTACAGGATATTTTTGAAATACTACATGACCTTGACTTAACGGCTCGTGAACGTCTGTCCCGTTTTTCATTAGAGTTTGTTCAATACAACAGTAAGTACCCCGGTGTCGAGCACTATATTCTGAGCCGTTTAATGACGAACAGTGAGATTGATGGAGGTGTAACAGAACTGATGAAGAGCAACTTAAATTCCATTGAGGCTGTTCTGACAGAAATATCAGGTAGAGCCGGGGAGAAGGCTCTCCGTTTTAAGGCATTATCTTTTTTTTCAAGTCTTGTTTATCCTTTGCTTCTAAACAGATATGCATTAGCTGTTATGGGTGCGGATTACGGAGATAATCAGACGACACGGGACTATATTAACGTGTTGATTGACAGTTTAATTCAGTAAATAGCTTTATTTAATGGATCGTGAAAGGAAGGATGCGCAATGCTGGCTCATGTGAGTATCATCATAGCAGGGGTACTGTGTCTGGTTATGGCTATATTTCACACGCGTTTCCCCAAAATGTTCAGGTGGACCGAAGACTTTAAAAAAATACAACTTGCTAATAAAAGGATATTTAATACGATTCATATCGCCTTAATACTCCTATTCGTTATCAGTGCTTTGTTGACCCTGCTGTTTTATAAGGAGCTCTGCAATCCCGACAGCTTTGCAACCGCACTTTTGATATCCTTCTCCGCGTTCTGGGTCTGGAGAATGATTTGGCAGGTTCTATATTTTAAAATTCCAAAGGGCGCGCCGTTAAGTGCATGTGTAATGAATTACGCTATGATTACTGTATTTACGCTTCTGGCTATTGCATATTTCATGCCGGTCGTACTGTGAAAACCGAGGCTACGGTACATTCGCATAATAGAAAAACCTATATTTTAGAAAATTGTTCCGTAGTGAAAAATCACGATTGGTCCTTTTTGCTTGCAGCCGCCCAGCCAGTCATTAATCGGTATGTTGCTCTCTGAGATGTACCAGCTTTTATATGTATTTTGCGCACCAGCAGATTCAATCAACATCCGCTTAATATCGGAGTCCATTTCTTTTTCTGTGCTCCACTCATCCCATCTCCGGAAGTGTTTTTTCCAGCGGATTGAGATGCGATAGAACGTCTTGTTGAGTTCATCTGGCATATTATCATCAAACAGCAATCCGTGATTGTCTGGCATGGGTATATCTGCCATCCAAACAACGAGGGGATTAGCCGACTGCGAAAAAACGAAATTGCTTTCCGTTGTCGTTAACCACTTTTCGGGGAGGATTTTGTTTAGGTTGTACAGACTCGTAAAGTGATACAAGACCTTGGGGTGAACGGATTTATTGTTCTTAGTCTTTGGGACATCGATGACCTTGTCTAACTCCCCGATAACACGCTCGACCAGTTCTTTATCCTCAATATCAAGAATGTAATATTCCTTTGCACCGTTATAAGGAAAGCTACACTCTGCATTAATCATAAGGATATTCAAGCAGGGAAGAATTTTTACGAAAGCTGTGTTGTCGCAGACAAGCACGAGGGGCTTGTCATTCACGTAAACCATATATTCGCCGAACATCTTCTTATATCGGACACTGCCTGTAGAGGCTAACCTCTCAGCGATGTATTCAACGTAATCAGGAGTTGAAGCCATCAGAACACCTCCGCTATCAATTCGGCGATACTGGTGTCCGCGTTCCTGAGGTCAACGAATGAAACGTCAACCTTGACATTGTCGTCAGATGTATACCTAATATCAGTTTTGCTGACAGCGTCAGAGTGCGGATACAACAAGACAATCCCATCCGCGTCGTACTTCTTGCTGTAGGCGTACATCTGGTACATATCGGATTGCGAAATGCCGCTGTTTTTGGCGTTGTCGGAAAGTAGTTTCCACTTCGTGTCTAGGACGACCGTATGCTCCCCAGACTCCAAAACGAGATCTGGACGTAGCGCAAAGGCGCAAGTGGGTCTGTCAAACAGGCTGTATCTTGTGTCTTGCGTCCTTAAGTTTATGCCGTTTCCAATGTACCTCCGAAACTTAGCTGCGATAAAACTTTCAAACACTTTCTCCATCGGAAACAAAAGGGCAAGCGCAACTTCACTTCCGGCAAAGGCGGTGAAGCTGTTGCCACGTAGGAACACTCTGCACCATGAGAGCGCCTTTTCGTAGTGGTTCATACTGCGGTCGACGAAGCATTTTGAGAAGTCCACATTGACGCTTTTTGAATACTCAACGCCATCGAAAAACGACAATAGCCGGGCGGCGCTTCGACGGTTATTCCCATCACCCGTGGCTTTCAGCAAGAAACCGAGACAAGATTTAATCAGGCGATTCTCCGGCCTGTTCATACTGAAATCATCATATCGGACGTAAAACCTCTCGCGCCTGACCAAATTGTATTTAATGTTCTGGGAAGCCAACAGTTTACCCTTGTAAAACTGTTCGTTTTCCTCAACCTGCATATATGCTGCCTTCAGACCTTGCTTGGTTAGGATAGCGACCTCGTCGAGGAACATCTTTATGAAAATTTCGAGTAGGTTCAGGCGATCGGTTCGGAGACTTGAAATATTAAAATCCTTAAACGTTACGTCTTGCAGCGTTTTCAACATTTCAAGAAAAATCCTCTTCGTTTCGCTCTCCGAAAAATCTCCGCCTGCTATTTTCGGCAGAATTTCGATGACTGTTCCGTCAGCCATAGTTATCAACCCGACATAGTTGCGGGCCGTGATAATTTTACCTACACCTCTCCGAGCGGAGAGTGAGAGCAATTCGACAGCCTCAGTTTCTGTACCTGTGTTGTTGGCGAGAATAAACGCTTCAAGTGCATCAAAGGTTTTTTCAGGTAAACCCTGATAA
>JAAZFB010000522.1 GCA_012511915.1 Clostridiaceae bacterium | reverse complement strand
TCTTCAGGTGAATACGCGCTTTTTTGTAACTTCCTAAATCGTAGGCAAGACTGCCGGCAAGAACCAAAAATATTCCAATGGGAAAACCGTTTTGCCTCATCGCGAAAAGCAAGACGAATAGAATTAAAAAGATCGGAAGAATTACCAAAAGAAACCTGAAAAACTCTTCGTTTGGGTTGATTTTGTAGATAAATTCCTTGTTGTTAGATTGAATCCATCCATCTGAAGCATCGCTCTCATTTTTTAAAAAATGGAAATACCGTGAAGAAAACATAACTCGCAGCTTCAAAGAGTCGATTAGCTGCCAGTCGGGGGCCTTGCTGCCTTTGTATTGGACCTCGCCCATGGGATGATCGCTAATCAGGATGCGGTAGTTCGTATTTTTGGGAAGGCCTTGGCGAAAGAGGAAAGAATTGTTGAAGGATTTGATTTTTTCTAAGATTAGGCCAGACGCGGCTTGGTC
Organism: Clostridiaceae bacterium; assembly: GCA_012511915.1. Taxonomy (GTDB): domain Bacteria; phylum Bacillota; class Clostridia; order Monoglobales; family Firm-18; genus JAAZFB01. The sequence continues at coordinate 1,993 of JAAZFB010000522.1, read as the reverse complement.
TTCTAAATACTGTTCCATTTCTTTTAAATAATAAATATTAAAAGGGAACCCAGACCTTAGGCTTTGGTTGCCAGGCATATTAAAACCACCCTTCCACATAAAAATAAAACCAAATTGTTTCATGTTTATTCTATCATAAATACCCGAGAACAACAACGATGCAAGTCGGGGACAGTAATAACGAACTTAGGCAAACGAAGTGAGCCGGTTCCGCAACTCCGGCTTGTGCCAAAGGCACATGCTGGAGCAAGTAAGAAGTAATGATACGGGGCAAACCGCAACGAAACATCGGAACAGGGCCCTCATTGCATTAAAATGTAACTCCTGACCAGTCATCTGTTATTGGTTCACAATCACCTTATCAGCATTGCTGCTTTGTGTTTTTACGGATGCAAATCGGGGACTGTCCCGGTTTTGCATTGTTATAGAGCTGTCCCCGAGTTGCACGGTTTTGCATTGGGTTATACAACTAGAAGGTGTTGGAAGATGGAAAAAGAGAAAATTGCCAGTCTATTTAAGAGCCAGAAAGAGTTTTTTGACTCGGGTAAAACTTTGAGTCTTAATTTTCGTTTGGCCAAGCTAAAACGATTAAAATCGGCTATTTTTACCTATGAACCTGAAATCTTACAGGCACTTAAAAGCGATTTAAACAAGCCTTTGATGGAATCTTACACGACTGAGCTTGTGGTCATCAACAACGAAATCAATTTAGCCATCAAAAACTTGAAAAAATGGGGCAAACCCCAAAAGGTAAAGCCTAGCCTTCTGACCTTTCCTTCAAAAAGCTATATTTATTCTGAACCTTATGGCCTTTCTTTAATCATCAGCCCTTGGAATTACCCCTTCCAGTTGGCTTTTGTGCCCTTGGTGGGGGCGATTGCCGCGGGAAATTGCTGCATGATTAAACCCTCAGAACACTCGCCGGCCTCGACTAAGGTCTTAAAGCAGATTATCGACTACACTTTTGACCAAGAATATATAGCCCTCATCGAGGGAGAGGGAGAGACCAGCACTTTGCTTTTAGAGCAGCCATTCGACAAGGTTTTCTTCACGGGAAGCCCGGAAGTGGGCAAAATTGTCATGGAAAAGGCGGCCAAACACCTTTCTTCTGTAACTCTAGAGTTGGGCGGTAAGAGCCCCTGTATCGTCGATAAAAACGTCGACCTAGACATTGTGGTCAAGCCAATCTTGTGGGCTAAGTTCATGAATGCTGGGCAAACCTGCATTGCACCCGACTATCTGCTGGTCCATAAAAGCATAAAAACACAGTTTTATTTGGCCTTAAAAAAGTGGCTGCTGGTCTTTTTTACTAAAAAGCCTCAAGCTAGCCCTGACTTTGGGCGTATCATCAATGAAAAGCACTTTCAGCGGCTGCAAGGCTACCTTGGCGAAGGGAAAATAATCGTGGGCGGGGGTTCAGATGAAGCGGAACTCTTTATCGAGCCGACAATTATCGAAATTGATGATTTAGAGGCAGCAATTATGCAGGAAGAAATATTCGGGCCAATTTTGCCTGTTATCGTTTACGAGAAACCTAGTGAAATTAAAGGGGTTATCGCTCGAAACCCCAACCCTTTAAGCTTTTATATCTTTTCTCAAGATAAACAATTTGTGAGTCGGATGATTGAAAGCGTGCCCTTTGGGGGCGGTTGTATCAACGATACGATCAATCATTTTATGAATCATAACCTGCCTTTCGGAGGCAGGGGCACTAGTGGAGTGGGTAATTACCACGGGCGCCACAGCTTCGATGCCTTCTCCCACAAAAAATCGGTGCTACATTCGGGCTATAAATTAGATTTGAAACTAAAATACCCACCCTATAAAAACATGCACACCCTAATCCGCAAATTTTTGCTCAGATAATGCAAATCCGGATGCAAATCGGGGACAGCAGGGTGTGTCAAAAGTCCCATAAAAACCGGATAAAATGATTTAATCTAAAGCGAAATAATGATATAATGGGCCTAACATACAATAAACTGTAATTGGG
>JAAZFB010000521.1 GCA_012511915.1 Clostridiaceae bacterium | reverse complement strand
GATCTCCGCTTCACTTTTCGGGAAGGCAGCAGCCACAGCAATAACACGCAAACCTCGTTTGGAAAACTCTGTTATTTTTTCTTCCGCTGCGCTTCGCTCGGCCTCACTTAAATTACAGATGGTGAGAATCCTCTCTGCGCTGCCCTTGGTTGCAATGGTAATTTTGCCATCTTGCTCCCAAACATGCCCCATCATTTTCAATTCGTTAGTAAAGGCATATTCGGCAATTAATCTGCCGGAAAATAAGCTTTGTATGGATATTCCGTGGCTCTCACAATGAGCAAGCATTGCTTTTTCCATAGGGTCGTAGGCATCTGTTTCACAGGCCATTCCCAGAACGGTAAGGAGTTCTGCTTGATTGCCGTTTATCGCCAATGTTTCCTGGACTGTCATTTGGTTCATAGTGATTGTGCCTGTTTTATCCACGCATAGCACTGATACGGCACCCAAGGTTTCTACACTGGCTAATTCCCGAACAAGCGAATTCTTTCTAGCCAGCCTCCATGCACCCATGGAAAGGAAGATGGTTAGAATGACAGGGAACTCCTCCGGAATCATTGCCATAGCAAGGGTGATACCGGACAAAATGCTTTCAATCAATCGATCGGCAAACTCATGATCCGGTATGTTAAACCATGTGAGGACCCCTACCAATACAAACAAAATACCTGCGATGATGGCAAAAGCTGTGACCAGTTTGCCTGTCTGTTTTTGCAACGGGGTGTCCTCTTGAGGTGCCTCGTTAAGATTAGTCCCAATTTTTCCGTACTCAGTAGCGGTACCGATTTTATCAACTTCCACCGTTGCGGTGCCTTGAGTGACAAGGGTACCCGCATAGCAATAATCCCGCCGCCAGTAATCTTCACTTGGGGGTGCAACTTCTGTTGGTATTTTCCAAACGCCCTCTGCTTCACCGGTCAATGAGCTTTCATCTACACACAAGTCGTTGCATTTAATGACCACACCATCGGCAGGTATTTTCACTCCCTCGCAAAACATCATCAAATCGCCCGGAACCAAGTCTGCGCTGGCAATCTGATGCTCTACACCATCACGTATAACGATGACATGAGGTGCTGATAAATCCTTAAGGGCATTTAATGTTTTGTCGGTATTCCATTCCTGAATAACCTCAATGCTGATAATTCCTACCACAAAAATCAGCATAATGGCACCATCTCTCGGCTCGCCTAAAATAAAATAAATGACAGCAGCAACAATAAGCAGTAAAAACATTGGCTCGCAGATAATGTGCATAACCTTTTTCCAAAAATTCTCTTTTTTCTGTGGCGTTAATTCGTTTTTACCGTATTGCTGTTGCCGTTTTTTTACTTCTTGAGAAGAAAGCCCAAAAGAATTTTCGATATTTTTCACAAAAGAATCCTCCTTTCCCGCTTTCGCGGTGTCTTGATCTCCCTTATGTCACTCCGCATGATACTAATTTAGATTAATTGTATAACCATAATCGTGAGTTAGTAAATAGGGCTTACTTAAATAATATGAGGTCTTGCTCCCAGGTAGTTAATGTCCACTGAATAATCCTAAAATGCCCGCCGCAAGCGACATACAGGGCATTTTAGAATTATCTATGTGCAAGGTTTTTGAGCTTAATGTTTCAAAAACCTTGCACTTAGATTTTGCTTTTTTGAAAAAAGCAAAATTCAGTGAGACATCAAGTAATGCCTGAATCGTTGGAAATGGGCTTATTGCGCCATTTCCAACGATTCCTATGGCTTTTGCCATAGGAATAATTCGGAAAGCGAATTAT
>JAAZFB010000520.1 GCA_012511915.1 Clostridiaceae bacterium | reverse complement strand
ATATTGACGATAAGGGCAAAGTGTCGGACAAGCTAAAAACTGCTCTGAAGAACAATGCGCTGGAGCTTCCGCAGGAGTATGAAGCAAATAGAAACACAATTGTTGACTTATCAAAGAAAGTCAGTGGTAAACTCAATATTAAGAATATTTCTGATAAACAGACAGTCAACCTTAATAAACAGGTATTCCTAAGTGATGATTTTAAACTATTGTGGGAGAAAATCAAATACAAAACCACTTATTCAGTTTATTTTGACAGCGAGGGACTAATCGAAAAGTGCTGCCAGGAAATGCGTCAGAACCTGAAGGTTGAAGCGCCTAAGCTAATCTATACCAAGGCGCTGTTCGATATTGAAGCAGGCGGAATTGGTGTTAGAGAAAATGATCGTACCGCCGTTTATGCAACGAGCCAGAAAGAGAACTTGCCAGATATTCTTACTTTTCTTCAAAATGAAACCAATCTAACGCGTCGAACCATTGTTGAGATTCTAAAACGGAGCCAAACCTTACATCTGTTCAAAAAAAACCCGCAAAAATATATGGACGAGACAGCCAGGATTATATCTGCAAAAATGCGACTATCAATTGTTGATGGGATCAAATATACCAAAATTGGTGAGGAAGAATACTATGCCCAGGAGCTGTTTGAGAGTAACGAGCTTTTTGGCTATCTCTCCAAAAATATGATTGAAAGCACCAAATCCGTTTATGAATACGTTATTTATGATTCCGATAACGAGGCTGGTTTTGCCCAGAAGTTTGAAAACAATCAGAGTATCAAGCTATATGCGAAGCTACCAGACTGGTTCAAAATCCCAACCCCCTTGGGTACATATAATCCGGACTGGGCGCTGTTAATTGACCAGAATGGCGAACAAAAGCTTTACTTCGTGCTTGAAACCAAGGCCAATATCCTAAGTGACTCACTACGCCCAACAGAAAGTGCCAAAATTGCATGCGGATACAGACATTTTGAGGCTTTGGGCAATGCAGTGCAATTCGAAGAAGTAGATAATTTCGCAGCGTTTATCGAAAAGATATTACGGATATATAGTATCTGAACCCGTGATTTGCGGTGATGATGATTACCGGCAGGAATATCTGGAGAAAGTACTGCCGTGTTTGAAGTGAGTTTTGAACGATAACCAGGATTTTAAACCAGTCGAATTCGACGGGTTTAAGCAGATGAAGTTTTTAGTAAAACTAAATTACATTTAGTAAAACGTTAGATAAAGTTTAAGATGAAAATGATGCGTTGATGCATTTATATTGGGGATTTGTCATTTACTAAAATTAGAAAATGATTTTTGCAGTTGCCAGGCTTGATTATTTGGTCAGGATGCGATGATTTGGCAGGGAATAAATCTGTCAGAAATGTGGGGAGGTATGGAATGACACAGGACAATACCAAATCCGCCCATCGGTTCCAATAGCAATTAAGGCCCCTCCGAGGTTGGATACGCGCTAGTGATTTGCTTTGCTCTGCCGAGAGTGGGGCAGAATAATAGTATGTCGTTTGATAAGCGGCTATTATGGTGCTATGATGTATATATATTGTAACACTAGGGGGTGAATATAATGATAAAGACGTTATCCTCACATGGCAATAGTGCGGCTCTGATTATTGATAAGCCAATTCTTGAACTGCTCGAAATTACCATTAACACGCCTTTGAAGATCATTACTGACGGAAAAAGTATTATTATTTCTCCAGTGAAGGAGCCGGATAGGGAAGAACGATTCCAGTCAGCACTTGAAAAAGTCAATTCAGACCATGGTGAAACGCTTCGAAAGCTTGGTGAATAGTATGGATGATAT
>JAAZFB010000519.1 GCA_012511915.1 Clostridiaceae bacterium | reverse complement strand
GGCCAAACACATTGTAAGTGCTTGTTTTCCACAGGCACTACACTTTTTAAAATGTTTATCCAGATTAAAAGCAACACGGGGTAGATATCCTAAATCCTCAAGCAAGGTAAACAACGGAAAGAAAATTGCCATAGGCGGAAGCATTACGGAAACAACCCATGCTAATACACGGTACATGCCAAGAACAAGCAGCCCGTATAGCCAATCCGGCGCACCCATATGTGTAAAAATATCAGTGAGGCGCTCTTCAACCCAAAACAATCCGCCGGATATCAACTGCGAAGGATAATTGGCTCCTGTTATTGTTAGCCAGAGAACGCCCATGAGCAAGGCTATCATAATGGGGAAACCGGTCCATTTGTTTGTCAATATTCTGTCGATTTTCCTATCCCTTGCATTATAGTCAGTCTTGTCAAAACATACTGTATCAGAGCATATATCTTCGGCAGCCAAAACCAAACCTTCAACGATTTTATCGCGTAGGGCATCACCGGTAATTCCGCCGTTTGTTAAAATTTGTTTGGCGCGATTTAATTCTCTCTGAATTTCTTCATTACTCATCAGTTCATAACCGAGATATTCATTAAGAGCGGCAATCAGTGTCTCATCATAGTCAAGCAGTTTCAAACTGAGCCACCGTGCATTTATATTTTTTCCAATCTTATTTTCAATAAAAGGCTCTAAGTGAGCAATAGCATCTTCTATCGGTTCTATGTATTTTATTATAAATGGTGCATTTTCTTCTTGTTTGCATAACAACCGGCAAACAGAATCCGTTAATTTGGTCAGACTTTTTTTATTTCTCGCAGTCGTCCCTACTACGCGTACACCAAGCTTTTTAGATATTGCATTCAAATCAATTCTTATGTTCTTATTGTTGGCTTCATCCATCAAGTTAACGCAAACGATTACTTTATTAGTAATTTCCAATGTTTGCAGAACAAGATTAAAATTTCGTTCAAGGCAGGTAGCATCGCAGACGACAACAACTGCATCGGGATTACCGAAACAGATAAAGTTTCGCGCTATTTCTTCCTCTGCAGAATGTGCCATAAGAGAATATGTACCCGGAATGTCAACTAAAACATAAGTCGAATCCCCTAAATGGCAGTACCCTTGGGCGGTTGTAACAGTTTTGCCGGGCCAGTTTCCGGTATGTTGCTTAAGCCCTGTTAAATTGTTGAAAACCGTGCTTTTACCGACGTTCGGGTTGCCTGCAACCACCACCACTTTATCATTCGGCGCTAACTTCTTAATAATCGGCCCAAAATCAACCGCCTTAATACTTGTAGTGTCATTTGTCAGCCTCATTATTACTATCCCTACCCCCTTCTCATACTAATCTTCAATAGAAATGGCGCAGCCCCCTGATACTGCATACCCAGGTTTTATACTAAATTCAATCAAATATAGTGTTATATTTGATTGAATTTAGTATTAGTAGATTATAACATTTGAAGAGTCTTCCGACCTTAATGCGATAACTGCTCCTCTGATTAAGTATGCAACAGGATCCCCCGCCGGGCTTTTTTGAAGACATTCTACTTCGGTTCCTTCAATAAGACCGATAT
>JAAZFB010000518.1 GCA_012511915.1 Clostridiaceae bacterium | reverse complement strand
TGAGGCATACCGGAATTCCATGTTTGAGATGATTGGGCACGTATTCCGTCCCCTTCTGCATATCGTACCCCGGGATTATTTTCAAAAACCCATGCCAGCCATACTTTTTTTCCTGTTGCTACTGCAACATTGCTATTCAGATTAACAGTCTGCCATCCGGCAGATGAGTTAACTCTTGTTTGTGAGCTGACACCTATCATACTGCCCGGATTTCCGTTATTGTCAGTATAAACTGCCACAAGCATATTTCCTGTTCCGCCATTATGGTAAACAGAAATACTTGTAATTTCGGCATCATTGCTGAAATATGCAGGAATTGCCCGGCGGTTGCCTTTTATGCTTGTCTGATTATAAGCTTGCGTGTTGCCGGCTGTGCCGGGTTGTGTGTTGTTTGATAAATTTATATCCACAATTCTTGAAACTGGGCTTGAAATATTGCCGGAGCCGTCTTTAGCCCAGGCATAAACTGTTTTTAAACCACCTGAAGAAAAAGTATAAGAAGCAGGTGCATTTTCCATCCAGCCGGGATTGGTGGCTCCCGGAACAGCAGACGATTCGGTTATCATATAGCCCGTTACGCCGATATTATCTGAAGCAGAAAAACTTGTTACCGGAACTGTAAGTGACTGAGCAGTTGCGGGTATGACAAAAGAAGTTACTACAGGACGTGTATTGTCACTGACAAAGTTGGTCTGAATCAGAATTCTGGAAGTAAAAGGAGACAATGTAAGTGAACCTGAAACCTGATTTCCGTATATATCTTTGTAAACCTGGCCACCCAGATTAAATGTTTTATTTTGTTTGGTATCATTGTAGAAAAGTTGTTCCACTTCATTTGTTTTCATGTCAGCACCATAAAATGTTCCGTGTGCATCATGTCCAGAAGCCTGCCACTGTGCAAAACTTGAATACTGAACAAAAACATTGGTTTTTATATATGGTGCCACATAAGTATTATAATCAAAGTTATGACGAACACCGTTTCTAAAATCAACAAATCGTTGATGTGTATTACGTAAATATACTAATCTGCCTTCGCGTTGCGTTTTAAACATTATGTTTGAAGTAAAAGTGCTTGGTTGTTCTTGTCCGCTTGAATATACATCCAACAGACAATCAAAAAAAGTATTATTGCTGATTATATTTCTGCCGCCATATATATAAACTCCACCTGAAGATTTTGCAATAAGGTTGTCTTTTATCGTTACATCATGTGTTTTGTGGTCAAGATAAACGCCGAATGCCAAATGAAATGGTGAAGTTGTGCCATCACTGTTTCCGAAAACATTTAAAATTATATTTTCTTTTATTTCGGAACCGGCAATACCCGGTTCGTTATAGTTTCCCAAATATGAATAAATTGCAGCTCCATCGTTCATTTCTAGTAGTGAACCATCTCTAAAACTACGTTAAACCGTACATACACCCTTATTAAAATAAATACTAATATATCCACAATTAGTAATTCTGTTATATGAAATTGTCGCATTTCCACCCAATATGCTTATACCTATTCCCTGCCGGAATGAATTATGTCTTCCGATATTGTTTTGTAGTCCGATATTGCTAATGATATTTTCTGATATTGTATAATTATTTCCGTAATTTATAAAGATTCCGCTTTCGTGCATTTCTGCGATATTATTTCCGGTAAATACAAGGTTGTTTCCCACAAGTGCTGTGTTAATACCCATACCCTGACAGTACGAAATTGAATTATTTCTCACGGTAATGTTATTTGAATCATACATGTAGATACCGTTGACTCTATGATGAATAAATTCAAGGTCCTGAATAATGATATTATGTCTGGCTCTTGAAATAGTTACTCCGTTTTCATGAACAGAACCTCTTATACTATAATTATCAGGTGAATCACTGTTAGGCATCCAGGCATAGACTGTTCTGGTGGAACTGTCGAAATGCCATTCACCCGGTTGTGTTAAAAATTCCAGTTTATCGGCCAGGAAAAATCCTATTCCGGCTTTCAGTCCGCGGATTGGTCCGGAGTTAATTGTAAGTGTTTGTC
>JAAZFB010000517.1 GCA_012511915.1 Clostridiaceae bacterium | reverse complement strand
GTGATTGCTGCCTGGGATGGATATGCACATGTATCAACAAGCATTATGTGCCGTGATATGGAATATTATGTTGATATTGACGGTATTCCATATGATCCTGAAAAAGCAAAAGGTATGTTTGAAGAATTGGGAGTCGTTGGAACTTCTGTTAATCTGATAACTTCTGATGCTGCACATCGAGTAAAGATGGCTGAAAATTTCCAAGCACAGATGGCTAAATACGGTATCACCGTTAATGTTGAATTTATGCAGCAAGCGGCCTTGATTGAACGCCTGTCAGCACCTAATAACGCAGAAGAGATGTTTGTTCTTTCATGGACACCCGGTAAAAATGCAGACTATATGTTCAGAAATCCAATCCATTCAAAAGGAGGCAGAAGTTTCTACTCAAATATTAATGATCCTGAAATAGACGCTTTGATAGATAAAGCTGCAGCAGAATTGGATAAAACAAAAAGAGCGGAATTGTATGAGGAATTACAAATTCGTTTAACTACTGAAGTTATCAACTGGATTCCTGTTGCACAGGCGACATTGACAATGGGTGCACATAAAGATGTTAACGGTATTCTTCTTCATCCGGCTCTTGTACATCAATTTAGAACTGTTGAGAGAATTATAGAATAATAAATGTTTAGTTTAAATAATAAATAAAATATATATTCTCCTGATTTTCGAATGGTAATCAGGAGAATATATTGTTAATTCAATGAATAGGAGGGCATTATTATGATTCGTTACATAATAAAAAGGGCCTTGATGATGATACCGGTTATCTTAGCAGTTTCCTTTGTTGTATATATGTTGATGGATTTGGCTCCGGGAGACATAGTTACGATGATGGCGCCACAGGATGCAACAGAAGTTGAAATTGAGATGATGCGCGAAGAAATGGGACTTAACGGCATCTTACCAGAGCGATATTTACGTTATATAGGTAATTTACTGAAAGGGGATTTGGGAATATCCTTATCTATGAAGCGCCCGGTTATGGAGATATTTTTGGAGCGTTTCCCCGCCACTTTGAAGTTAGCTTTTGGCAGTATTATTGTTGCAATTATTATTTCTATTCCTTTAGGTATTGCAGCGGCTACACATCATAGAACATGGCTGGATGGTTCAAGTATGATAGCTGCTATGATAGGAGTATCAATGCCTGCCTTTTGGCTGGGGTTGTTATTGATATTACTGTTTTCTCTTAAATTAGGATGGATGCCATCTGGTGGAAGTTCAGGGTTTATATCAATAATACTTCCTGCCATAACTTTAGGTGCAGCTCAGGCAGGAAATCTAACCAGAATTACGCGTTCATCAATGTTAGAGGTGATTCGCCAGGATTATTTGCGTACAGCAAGAGCAAAAGGTGTCAATGAACGTAATGTAATTAACAAGCATGCACTTAAGAATGCCTTGATACCTATCATTACAATTCTTGGTTCTACATTTGGTAATGCACTTGGTGGTGCTGTTGTTATAGAAACTGTTTTTGCATGGCCTGGAGTAGCGCGTTTAACTGTAACTGCAATAAATACACGTGATATGACGTTGGCGACCGGTTGTATTATTATGTTTACAATATTTCTTAATCTAACGTTACTACTTGTTGATATTGCATACGCTTATGCTGACCCGCGCATTAAGGCGCAATATTCAAAGTGAGGTGATTGAAGTGATAACTGAAAAGAGAAAATACTCTGTTGAGGAGCTGAAAGAATATAAAAAACGAAGTATTGCTAAAGAAGTTTGGCGAAACTATAAAAGAAGTCCCAGTGCAATGCTTGGTTTAATAATACTATGTATTATTGTAATAGTAGCAATTGTAGCACAGATATTATACGATTATGAAGTTAATATAGTTCAGCAGGACATCATGAATCGTCTTCAAAAACCTTCTGTGGAGCACATATTTGGAACAGATCAGTATGGCCGAGATATATTTTCACGTATTCTTTATGGAGCAAAATATTCATTGTCTGTTGGTATTATATCAGTTGCAATTTCATGTTTACTTGGCAGCACACTTGGTTTGATTGCAGGCTATTACGGAGGGTTGGTTGAAAATATTATATTGCGTACTGCGGAGATATTTGTAGGAATACCGTCTGTATTGCTTGGTATTGCAATAATGGCTGCATTTGGTCAAAGTATAGTTGTATTAATGCTTGCAATAGGGCTTGTATATGTTCCCATGTTTGCACGTACTGCAAGGGCAGCGGTTTTACCTGTTAGAGAGCAGGAATATATTGAAGCTGCAAAAGTATCGGGTATGAGTGATTTAAGTATTATATTCTCTCATGTTTTACCTAATTCATTATCCCCTATAATTGTGCAGGTTACAATGGGTGTAGCAAACGGAATTCTTACTGCATCTCAGTTGAGCTTTTTGGGTCTTGGTGTGCCGGTTCCAGCACCTGAATGGGGTGCAATGTTGTCCAGTGGACGAGAATTTATACGTGATTACAGCTATTTAACATTTTTCCCTGGATTAGCTATTATGATAACAGTACTTTCATTTAATTTGATGGGCGATGGTCTGCGTGACGCATTAGATCCAAAATTGAAACAGTAGGCGGTGTTGAATATGAATGAAAAAAATTTGGTTTTAGATGTTAAAAACCTTGTAGTGCGCTACGAGACAGAAGATGGAATAGTGAAAGCTGTTAATAGTTTAAATTTACAAATTGAACGTGGAAAGGCAATTGGTCTTGTAGGTGAAACCGGTGCTGGCAAAACCACTACGGCATTATCATTACTTAGACTGATACCGGAACCTCCCGGCGTTGAGGAATGC
>JAAZFB010000516.1 GCA_012511915.1 Clostridiaceae bacterium | reverse complement strand
GGGTTGGTTCGGTACAAATAGGTGCGTCCGCATGTGGGTGCATTGTTATGGGGGGGGCGTCCTCAAACTGTTTTATTTTGTAGTATGCATAAGTTCTGGCTGCAACTGCTTGTGCTTTAAGTGCTTCCTTTTCAAAAGATGCCGGCATTTCAGCGGCAACAACGCCTTTGACGTATTCCTCAAAGTTTACCTGTTGTACAACACCCTCTTCTGAAAAAAACACGCTTATTTCCTCAGGTAAAATACTTTGTTGCTGTAACTCATTTTTTATATTATCTGCCAAAAAACCGTTTGCCCCTATTATAGCAGGAACTGCAAAAACCATTAAAATGCATCCGACATAGATTAATAATAATCGTTTCATCTGTAACACCAGCCTTTTTATTTGGATTAGTATTAGTAATATTATATAAAAAAAACATTGAATTAGAACAATTGGTCATTTGTATGGATATTATACTAATTGGAAAATAGTATAAAACATGTCTGTGTTGGCAAAAAAATCTTGACATATATATCTATTTGCTAAATACTCACTGTTGTGAAATACTATGGTTTTTTGCTGATAGAACGGAGCAGTTCAATGGTTTACATAAAAAGGTTATTAGTTATAATATTAATAGTTGCTTTTATTTTTTCTACATTAATTTCGGTTTCGGCTGATATATCGGTTTGTAATGATAATAATAATGGTATATCCTTTAGCAGTCTTGTCAAAAGTTATTTTATTTGCTTGCCGCGTGAGCCCATAACGGATAAAGAGTTTTATAAACAATGCACCATTCCGGCCCAACAGCAGAAAATACCATTTGTGGTACAGGATGAAAATAGATGTGCTACTTTTTTATATTCAGAATTGTTTGATTCGCAGCAAATAGTAACTAATGTCCATAAAAAAGACGGCAAAAAGTAGTATGTTTTATTTTCTTTTGAAATGATACAAAATAGATGTTATGAGGAGGAATTGTTTTTGCGCAATAATAAGTATATATTTTTTGTTTTGGTTGCAGTAATTGTATTGCTTGGTTATGTAGCCTTCAATGGAATTGAATTTGCCATAGGAGATAAAGAGTACGAGATTAAGGGCATGGATAAAATGAGATACGGTATAGATATCCGAGGCGGTATTGAGGCAATATATGAATCAAAAGACCCTGATATCGTTCCTACCGAGGCACAGCTTGATTCGGCTCGTGCAATAATTGAAACACGTCTTGATTTAAAAAACATTACGGATAGAGAAATAACGGTAGATGTTGATAATGCTTTGATAATAGTAAGGTTCCCCTGGTCATCGACTGAAATAGCTTTTGACCCTCAAAAGGCAATTGCAGAAATAGGACAAACAGCTTTGTTGACTTTTAGAAGCCCGGAAGGTGAGGTATTGTTAAAAGGTGATACTGTTGTAAGCAGCAAGCCGGAATATAACCCTGAAGACCGGTCATATCACATTGCACTTGAATTTAACGATGAGGGCGCAAACCAATTTGAGCAAGCAACACGAAGCCTGGTAGGTAAAAATATGTCTATATTTATGGACGAGGATGAAATATCCTCCCCACGCGTAAACGAGGCCATTGCAGGTGGAAAAGCTATTATTACAGGTAAGTTTACAGTCGAAGAAGCAAAAAGACTTTCAGATCAGATTAGCTCCGGTGCGTTGCCCTTTTCACTTAAGTCAGAAAACAACAGTACAATTAGCCCCACACTGGGCAGGTCGGCTCTTGACGTTATGATTAACGCAGCAATTTTAGCATTTATCCTTGTGTGCTTATTTATGCTTTTATACTATCGGTTACCGGGCTTTGTTGCGATTTTTGCATTGAGCTTGCAGGTTATAGGTCAGCTCCTTGCACTTTCCGTTCCGCAATTTACCTTGACACTTCCCGGTATTGCCGCTGTTATTTTGTCAATAGGTCTGGGTGTTGATGCTAATATTATCAGTACCGAAAGAATTAAAGAGGAAATACGCGACGGAAAGAGCGTTGGCGCAGGAATAGATGCAGGCTTTCATAAAGCTTTTTCAGCAGTGTTTGACGGTAACATTACCGTTGCTATTGTCGCAATTATATTAATGAAATTTGGCTCGGGAACAATGATATCCTTCGGATATTCGCTGCTAACGGGCGTTATTCTAAATTTCTTAGCGGGTGTTACTGTTTCAAGGCTTATGATAAGGTCGCTAAGCCAGTTTGATGCTCTTAAAAAGCCTGTACTTTACGGTGCAAGGAGGGAAACGAAATGATTAGATTTTATAAAAACAGATGGAAGGCTTATTCCATATCACTTTGTCTAATAGCGATTGGTGTAATATCCCTTATTGTTAATGGTGTCCAACTTGATATTCAGTTTAAGGGTGGTGCATTAATTAAATATAATTATGAAAACAGCATTGACCTTGAAAAGGTTGATAGCATCGTAACAGAAACACTGAGCAGAGATGTAGATGTTCGTGAAAAAATCAGTACGGTGAATACAGAATCCGGTGCCCAGAAGGCTACAAGTGTTGTGCTTAACTTATCAGGCAACGAAGGGCTTTCGGAGGAGGCGCAAATTGCCCTTGATACAGCTCTTAAGGAAGGCTTCCCGGAGTCTAACCTTGTTCCAGCCGGTTCATCTGTTGTAAAGCCGTTTATAGGCGAAAGGTTTTTGAAGGACAGCCTAAGGGCGCTTTTAATAGCGGCTGTTTTGATAATGCTTTATATTTGGTACAGCGTTAGAAAAATCAAGGGACTTTCAGCAGGCGTAACTGCGCTTATAGCACTTCTGTATGACGTTATGATAGTGATTTTCACATTCGTTATTTGTAGGATACCTCTTAACGATTCGTTTATAGCAGCGACTCTTACAATACTTGGTTTTTCAATTAATGACACCATTGTAATTTTTGACCGTATAAGGGAAAATAAAAGGTTGCTCGGCACAAAAACACCTGTTGAAGAGCTTGTGGATAAAAGCATTAATCAATCCTTGACCCGTGCAATCAACACAAACTTGGCAGTATTTATCAGCGCTTTAATAGTATATATATTCTCGGTAATATATAATATCGAGTCAATTCAAACCTTTTCACTTCCAATGGCGTTGGGAACGATTTCCGGCTCCTTTACGACAATATGTATAACCGGTCCAATTTGGGTTTCGTGGCAAAAGAGAAGGGAAAAAGCTAAAACTGCATAAGAGTAAAATAGGGGGCTGAAGCACTAAAGTGCATCAGCCCTATTATTTTCTATTGTGCCGAAAGAATCTTTAATTTTTACCGTTTCATCAACATTAATACTAATACTAAATATTTTAAATATTTTTTTCGGTGTATAAGGCCTTTTTTATCTTTACACCATGTGAGAAATATGATAATATGTATAAAATATGTTTTGAAAATTCTGTGTGTCGGAAAGGTAATAATTGATATGAAAATTAACGGTTCGGAAATATTGATTAATTGTTTGATTGAAGAAGGGGTTAAAACCATATTCGGATATCCCGGTGGCACTGTTTTGAATATCTATGATGCTCTTTATAAATATCACGATAAAATAAACCACATATTAACAACACACGAACAGGGTGCGGCGCATGCAGCGGACGGATATGCGCGTGCAACGGGTAAAGTCGGCGTTTGCATTGCAACGTCCGGTCCGGGGGCCACAAATCTTGTAACAGGTATAGCAACGGCATATATGGACTCAGTACCGATTGTCGCAATAACCGGAAATGTACCTACATCACTGTTGGGCAAAGACAGTTTTCAAGAGGCGGATATCGCAGGGATTACTGCGCCCATTACGAAACATAATTATATTGCAAAGGATATTGCAACCCTTGCTCATACGATTCACAAGGCGTTTCAAATAGCAAGGGAGGGGCGCCCCGGGCCTGTGCTGATTGATATTCCCAAAGATATCTCTGCACAGCTGTACGATTACCAAAGCCAAAAGCCGTTTGAAATAGAGAGATATAAGCCGAAGGAGGAGGAAATTCAGACAGCATGCCGTCTGATTGCCGAGAGCAAAAAACCGTTTATTTTCGCCGGAGGTGGTGTAATAAATTCAGGTTCCTGTGATTTGCTTGCAGAATTCGCAGAGAAGCTGTCTGCACCTGTAAGCTGTTCACTGATGGGAACAGGCGCATTCCCTGCTGCTAACCGTCTTTATACCGGAATGTTGGGAATGCATGGTACAAAAGCTTCAAATACCGCATCGTCAGAATGCGATTTACTTATTGCAATTGGTTGCCGTTTTTCCGATCGTGTTGTAAGCGATTCTAAAACTTTTGCATCTAATGCAAAAATATTGCATATTGATATTGATGCAGCTGAAATTGATAAAAACATCAAAACATACCACAGCGTTATTGCCGATATAAAAGAAACGCTGGCGCCTATTATAAATCAAATGGAGCAAAAAAACAACAGACAATGGCTTGACTATATACTATCTCTAAAAAATAAATATCAAATAGGCAATTCTCATATCGGAGAATTTTCACCGTACAGTATTTTAAAAACGATTGGCAAATCTGTCCCTAAAGATACTATTATTACTACAGAGGTAGGACAGCATCAAATTTGGGCGGCTCAGTATTATGACTTTTCCGAACCCCGTACATTTATTTCGTCCGGCGGATTTGGCACAATGGGTTATGGCACAGGTGCAAGCATGGGGGCATGCATTGGTATGCCTAACAAGCGTGTAATCCACATTGCGGGGGACGGGAGCTTCAGAATGAATTGCAACGAATTGTCAACGATGAAGCATTATAATTTACCCGTAATAATAGTGTTGTTTAATAACGGAACTTTGGGTATGGTAAGGCAATGGCAAAACCTTTTCTATGGACAGAGGTATTCCCAAACAACTCTTGATAGGGGGCCGGACTTTAATTTGCTTGCTGATGCGTATGGCATTCGTTCTTTTAAGGCGGAAAATAACGAACAGTTTGCCGAAGCTTTTTCTATAGCACTTTCTTTGAATGAACCCGTTATTATTAATGCTGTGATAGATATAGACGAGCGTGTGTTACCAATGGTTCCGGCAGGCAAGCCGATTGATGAATTAATTTTGGAATAGTGGTGTTATTTACAATTGGATAACCTATCCATACCAATTAAATTTTTAGACGAGTATTTGCCCAAGGCAGATCCGGCGTATATTGTTGTGTATTTATATACCTATAGATACGTTTCACAAGGGAAAAAACCCCCATCCAATTCAAAAATTGCTGCATCGCTTGGGATCAAAGAAAGTGATGTTTGTGATGCAATGAATTATTGGTCGACCCTTGGGTTTAATTTGGGCGGCAAAACGGTTATAAAATCA
This sequence comes from Clostridiaceae bacterium, assembly GCA_012511915.1. Lineage (GTDB taxonomy): Bacteria > Bacillota > Clostridia > Monoglobales > Firm-18 > JAAZFB01. Next base: position 7,137 of record JAAZFB010000516.1, on the reverse strand, counting down.
TTACATAAAAGTGTTTATACCCCGGGTGAGATTGCCGAAAGGGTGCAGAACGATAAAAAACTCAGTTGGCTGTTTGAAGAGACGCAATCCACACTTGGGAAAATCCTTTCAAGTGCAGATATGCTGACGCTATTTTGGATTTATGATTATTTAGGTCTTAACCATCAAGTTATCATGCTTATAGTAAACTATGCGAAAAAGAACAATAAAGCTTCTATGAGTTATATCGAAAAAGTAGCAGCCGATTGGATGGACAAGGGTATTGATACAGTGCGCAAGGCTGAAAAGCACCTTGCGATGCTTGATGAAAGAAATACATATGAATACAACATTAAAAAAATGTTCGGGATTGTCGACAGGAGTTTAACACCGAGTGAGCGCACAATAACACAACAATGGCAAAATGAACTTAAACCATCAAATGAGTTATTATTAGCTGCCTTCGATATTAACATTGAAAGAACCGGAAAGTTAAGCATAAAATACATAAACGGCATTTTAAAAAGCTGGGCGGAAAAAGGCATTGATACCTCGTGCAAAGCTACCAAAGAGGTCAAAGACACGAAACCGAGCAATTTTAAGCAACGAGAAGATATAGATTTTGATGCAAAAGAACTTGAGATACTAAAAAAACGAATTGGGCGGTGAGCCATTGGAAAGCTATATGAATAATATTTATGACGAAATAAACAGAGAATACACTGCTATTCGTGAACTTAACAAAAATAAGCAGGAAAAGGCGATTGAACAAATATACAGAAAAATCCCGCGAATAAAAAAAATTGACGAACAAATCAGCGAAATTGCGCTTGGGGTTGCTGCTGATGTAATAAAAGGTGGGATAAACCCCAACAGAACAATACGAAAAATGCAAACAGATATTAAATCATTAACAGATGAAAAAACAAGACTGCTTATTAATGCAAACTATCCAACCAATATAATGGACGAGATTTTCTGCTGTGAGGTATGTAAGGACAAGGGTTATTTTGACGGTAACCGTTGTAAATGTTATTTACAAAAACGCAATGCCCTGCTGCAAAAGTACTCGAATATAAAAATGTGCAGCAACAGTTCTTTTGAAAAGTTTAGCATTGAGTTGTTTTCTGATGATAAGGATAAAAAATACGGTGTATCCCCGCGCGAAAATATGCGCTCTGTTTATAATATTGCCCTCAGCTTTGCAAATGGAGAGGAGGGAGCAGCTAAAAATTTGTTGTTTTACGGCGCAACGGGTTTGGGAAAAACATTTACTTCAGACTGTATTGCAAAAAGGTATATCGACCAAGGTAAAACGGTATTTTATATGTCTGCGCCCAAAATGTTCTCCATTTTCGAAGACTATAAATTTGGCAGAAATACTTCTGAGGAAACTCAAAGGATTATTTCGTCCGTTACAAGTGCACAACTTTTAATTATTGACGATTTGGGCACTGAGTTTAGAAATTCATATTCCGACAGTATACTATTTGATGTAATTAATTCCCGAATTATCGAACAATCACCCATGATAATCAGTACGAACCTTTCTATAAAAGATTTAAAACATATTTATTCTGAAAGAATCTGCTCTCGTATTCTTGGTAATTTCAATGTTGTTTTGTTCTTTGGCGACGATTTGCGTTTAACAGCGATATAAATCGTACTGTTTTCTATTCCCGACTTTTTGTTAATCTGTGGTAGTACTTCAACGAGCGGGGGAATTTGTCTATTTGATAAAGCAAATAATTTTCGGTAATAGTCTTCAATTCCAAAAGCACTTTATTGTCTGTATGGTATGAAAAGGTTTTTTTTAGTGGGGCTGATATTATATGCCGCATAGCACTTAGTGTACCGGGTAGTATATTCGTCTGCGATGAGCATGTATTGCATAGCATACCCCCGTCTTGTGTTGAAATGAAGTTATTATCACTTTTATTGCCGCATTTTACACAACTGTAAAGCTCGGGCGCAAAGCCGGTTTCGCATATTAACCGAAGCTCAAATGTCGCTTTTAATTGGGTAAGGTTTGTAGATTTCGAAAGTAAATATAACGTATTTAACGCAAGACTCAGCATTGTATCGGCATTGTGTAAATCAGTGCCGATTTCATTGAGTAAGTCGCAAAAATATACTGCAAGGCTAAGTCTTTCAAAATCATTTCTAATTTCATAGAAGGTATGTATTGGCTCAGCCGACACCACAGAAAACAACTTGGTTTTTTCCCTGAGGTCAAATGCGGTATAACAAAAAAGCTGACAGCCCGCTAAGAATTTACTTTTGTAACTTCTTGCCCCTTTTGCCGCAGCTTGTATTATACCCAGTTCGCTCGTCAGCATAGTTATTATTTTATCCCCTTCGCCGACTTTTGTTTCTTTAATTATCAGACCTTTTATTTTTATTGCCATGCCCGTCACCTTTTTTTTCTTTAACCAGCTTGCAGTATTCCAAAAACATATCTACATTTCCTGTCTTTTCGAATAATCTCCATGTTAAATCAATCAGCATTTTTTTTGCACCCCTTTTATATTATTATGGTGCAACAGGGTGTACAAAAATATAACTTGTAAGTTTAACCATGCAGTGGTTTATCAAAGATCAGAATCGGTATACCCAAAGTCTTTAAGCGCGCTATAACTGTTTCGCCAATTATCAGAAACTTTTACCCATAGTTGCAAAAAAATCCTAGCACCTAAGAATTTTTGTATGTCCGAGCGTGCTAAACTGCCTATTTTTTTCAACATTGCCCCATCTTTACCAATTATTATTGATTTATGGGATTGCCGTTCACAATAAATTATACTTGTTATAGAAGTCAAATTTTTTGTTTCGTTGTATTCCATTTTTTCGATTACTACTGCTGTGCCGTAAGGAATTTCATCACCCAAAAGCCGCATCATTTTTTCCCGTATAAGCTCGCTGCAAATTTGCCGTTCCGGCTGGTCTGAAATTATATCATCGGGGAAAAACTTTGGACCCTGGGGAAGGTACCTTTTTAAGCAGTCTATCAGCATATCGATGCCATCTTGTTTTTTTGCGCTCAACGGGATTATTTCGTTGAATTTGCCCGTTTCTGAAAAACTTGACATAATCGGTAACAGCTGTGCTTTTTTTATTAGGTCGATTTTGTTTATGACCAGAAATAAAGTTGCCTGCTTCAGCGTTTCTATTTTTTGCATTTCTTTTTCAAAGTTGTACTTAGACACATCCAACATATATATCAGAATGTCTGACTGTGTCGCCGTTTGGTCGGTAATGTTTTTCATGTAGTTACCAAGTCTATTTTTTGGTGTTTGTATGCCGGGTGTATCCAGTAAAACTATTTGCGAATTAGCATCAGTAATTATACCTGATATCTTTGTGCGTGTTGTTTGCGGACGTGGCGATACTGCGGCTATTTTTTCGCCTAACAGCGTATTCAAAAGTGTTGACTTGCCAACATTAGGGCTTCCTATTATCGTTACAAAGCCGGACGTATAATTCAACTGATATTTCGGCCTCCTTTTGAAATGAATACATATCCTGCAGAAAAATATATTATAGTTGCAATGATTTTTGGTATTGAGGTAAATATATCTGTCAATATATTATGTATTATATCAACTTTCAAAAATAAAAACAAACCGCATACTATCGCACATATTGCGGCAAGCAGCACCGCACCGGCGCTTACATCTTTTGCGACTTTGGCAAAGGTAATATATTTTTTTGTTTGAGCATCAATAAATGCCTCAATAGCAGTATTAAACATTTCACTTATCAAAACGGTTGTTATTACAAAAACCAAAAGTATTTTTTCTACGGTGATGAATTTATAATACGGGGCAATAAGTGAGACGGTTAAAGCAGCAAAAAGATGGAAACGAAAATTGCGTTCATTTTTTATACAAAACCACATTCCGGAAAAGGCAAATTTAAAACTATGACATATTTTTTTTGTTTTTGGGCTGATTTTATTGTTTATGCTCTCCATTATTTCCTTTTGCATAGTAAACATAATTGTTTCATCCTCCGTATGGTCGTAACCCAATAGATGAAGAACGGAATGTACCGTTAGAAACGCGATTCCGCGCTCCGGTGAATGCCCGTATTCAATTGCTTGCCTATTTGCCGTTTCGACAGAAATAACAATATCCCCCAACTCGTCCCCGTCTAAATTGCCATTTTCGTCGTAAAGCGGAAAAGAAAGCACATCTGTTGGGCAGTCCATATCGCGATATTGTTTGTTCAAGCCCTGAATATAATTATCGTCGCAAATTACCACACTGACACTTCGTTGCTTTACGTCGTTATAGCATAATGCTTTTTCAATTGCGTAGCGGATAAGCCCAGCCATGTTCTTTGTGAATTTTATTTTTGTCTAAATGTTTTTTATATCAACCATCTTTGTCTTTTCCCTTCTGTGCCTTTCTTAAATCGTCTTTTTCGTATGCCTTTACAATTGACTGCACCAACGGGTGTCTAACCACATCTTTATCGGTCAGTTTTATAAAATCAATGTTTTCGATATTTTTTAATATACGCATTACCTCTTTTAATCCGCTTTTTTTGCCGTATGGCAAATCTATTTGAGTTATATCACCGGTAACTATAGCGCGTGAGCCAAAGCCAATTCGGGTAAGAAACATTTACATTTGTTCGGGTGTTGTATTTTGTGCTTCATCAAGTATAATAAAAGAATCATCCAATGTGCGCCCACGCATATATGCCAAGGGTGCTACCTCTATAATGCCGCGTTCGACATATTTTTGATAGTTTTCAACGCCGAGCATATCATAAAGCGCATCATATAAAGGTCGCAAGTATGGGTCTACTTTTGTTTGCAAATCGCCCGGCAAAAAGCCGAGGTTCTCACCCGCTTCGACGGCAGGCCGTGTAATAATAATTCTGCCTATCGTTTTATTTTTCAGTTCTGCAACTGCCATTGCCACGGCAAGGTATGTTTTACCTGTGCCGGCCGGCCCGATGCCGAATGTTATTACGTTATTTTTTATTGCTTCAACATATGCCCTTTGCCCCAATGTCTTTGGTTTAACAGGCTTGCCCTTTGCGGTAACGTTGATATTGCCTTTGCCGATTGAAATAAGCTTGTCCTCTTGCCCATCATCGACTAAGTCAATAACATAACGGGTTGATTGCTCGTCTATTTGCTCACCCGTTGCGGTTAGCATCATTAATCCCGAAAGCACCCTTTGTGCTTTTTTGATTTTATTTTCGTCATTACCGCTTATTTTTAAGTCTGTATCCCTATGGGCAATTTGAACATTATAATGCCCTTCCAATAATTTAACATTTTTGTCAAAGCTTCCGAATATATTGATTATTTGGTCAATATTATCAGCCTTCATCACTTTTGTTGTGTTCATGTTCTTCGGTTCTTTCCTCCTTTAAAATGGTTGCCTTTTCAGCTATGTTTTCAAGACACTCGTAAATCACCGTCAGCTTATTGTTGTCTGCTTTTTTCCTTTTGCTTTTTATTGTAAGCCCGGCAACCTGTTTATATGCTTCGTTTTCGGCTAAAGTCAAAGCCTCAGTTAATTCATATGGCTGCTGTGTTATTTCCACTTCGTAATAATTGTCATAATGAAACGATAACGGAAATACAATGTTGTTTCCTATTGCAAATTTTTTTACATAACTTATTCTATCATAATTCGAGTATGAAATTCTATCATTTAAGAAAAAATTAACATAAAAGTTAAAAAACTTTACCATATGCTTTGATTTAGACTTACCCGTCCTTGTTCTTATTTGCTCATACTTTGGTACTTCTACCGTTATTTCATGCCATGTTGTCGCCAAAACTTCTCCATCAGCGTGAAGATAACGCACTCCATCGCCCGCTTTGCTGTCGATAACTCCGCTTATTAAAAGCTGCCCTTTACCCACAACATCGCCGATACTTACAAGTCGGTTGCCGTTTACTGCATCTATCGATTCAATTACACCGTCCGTTTTTGCAACAATGTTGCACGGTAGGTCTTTTTGAAACAAATCCGGTGTTGACAGCCGTTCTTTTATTTCTACAAAAGCCGTAGTGCCTTTTAAGTTTATGCCTATCCATGCAATTTTCCCAAGCTTTGTCATTGTATAGTTTTGAATATCAGATATTACTACTTTTGAGCTTAATACACCTGTTTTTAATCCCGCTTCACTTAGCACCTCAATTATTTGTACTGTTTCAACTTCGTTGTTACCTGTAATATCAATTACCCAAATAAACCTTGTAATAATAAACAGAGAAATTATAAAAAACACCGCTCCGGCGGCAAATATCTTGCGTTTTCTGTGCTTATACAAAAAAAACGGTATGCCGTGCCGTTGATTTATGTAAATGTTACATCTGCTCTTTTTGGCGATCGGGCGGATAAGTTTAAAACCTTTAACGCTAATATTTGCATTTATTCTTGCCACGCCTTGCCTTTTTACATTCCAAAGATAAATTCTGCGGCGGGCGCAAATGTTTAAAAACCTCTCCGGGAAAGCCCCTTTAATACTTATTGTAACATATCCTATCAAAAAGTTAAATAGTTTAACAAGCGCCATAATATAATCTCCATTCCACTCCCCCGCACCGGCACGAATATTGATGAAAAACTCTTATCTGCAAATCAAGGAATGATAAGAGATTATCGCGCCAAAATGCGGGTGCCGTAGGCTTATACTAAATTCAATCAAATATAGTGTTATATGTGATTGAATTTAGCATTAGTATAGTTCAATTTCCCCATTCTATTTTGGATATTTCGCCTTCTATTTGAACATCTATATCGGTTATTACCCGTAATTCGAGGTTTTTGCCGTTTATGGATATTGTTTTTTCGATTGTTTTAAGACTAATATGCTCATCTGTATATTCTATAATTCCGCCATGGTTTTCTATGCATAACTGGTTATTGTTATATATCGTTACTTTCGGTGTGTCTAACACAACTTCCTTCGGCATTTCAAATAATTCCGCTAATTTTTCTCTTTTTGTTTTTCTCATATTATTACCAACCCTTTCTTTAATAATTTATGCAAAAATACAAGCTTTATGAATATATATAGTACTAGTACTCTGTCAACCCTAATTCCATACGTTACCGTCGGCAAAATTTCCGTATGACTGCGTTGTCGTCAATCGGAATACGTACAGTATTCCTCAATCCTCCGCCT
>JAAZFB010000515.1 GCA_012511915.1 Clostridiaceae bacterium | reverse complement strand
ATCCAAGAAAAAACCAGAAAATCCATGAAAATCAACTCAAGTTTTTGGAGAAATATGACGATGAATACTAATATAGAGGTAGAAGTGAGCGAACTGACGAAAGAATACGCCATTCTCAACGGAGAGAAGATTGTGTTTGACGAACCTTTTGAGGAAGTGCCAAATGAGGCGGACTTTCTGAGTTGGCTCACCAATATCAAGAACGAATTGGTGAAAGAGAATGTTACTGAAAGCGAAGGAAATACAAGAGAAGTATCGCATACACCATGACAGTTTGCTGAATTGGGAGCGAGAAGGAAAGATTGAGCCGAGACGCACAGCAGGTGGGCATCGTAGATGGTTGGAACAAGACATCCAAGATTTGCTGAAAATCCATGAGGAAAAGGCAACTAAGAAGTATTGTTTTTACGCCAGATGCTTAACCGCCAAACAGAAAGACAACCTTGACCGTCAGATTGAGCGACTGAGAAAGCATTGCAAAGAAAAGGGCTACGAAGATGTCAAGGAATACTCGGAGATCGGGTCGGGATTGAATGATAATCGCCGCCAACTCCACAAGTTGATTGATGCTGTGCTGAAAGGCGAAGTCAATCACATCGTTGTGGAATACAAGGATAGGTTGGCACGGTATGGTTACAAATTTTTGATGCGGTTTTTCAAAGGACTTGGATGTGAAGTTGAGTATCTTGAGGATAATGCGACAAAGGATGACAACGAAGAGTTGGTTCAAGATGTGTTGAGTCTTTTCACTTGTTTCAGTGCTAGACTCTACGGCAAAAGGGGCGGAAGACCCAAAGGTAGCAAAAACAAGAAAGAACTGGCAGAGAAGTTGGAGATTGGAGCGAATGATGGAGAAGTTGAACCTCATCAAAAAGGAAATTGACAAGAGCGAAGAATACGGTGTTTCTGTCACGGAATATTTTTGATGACAACAATTAAGGCACACTACTTTAATCCGGCTTCTCTTGCTTTTGGAGGAAAGAATTTTGGAGACATGCTTGTACCAATCATTTTAGAGTGGCTTGGCTATAAAACGAGGTACGTAGAAGGCAAAGTACAAGGAAAACTTCTATGTATCGGTAGTGAATTAGCTGGTGGGCAAAAGTTACAAAAAAATGATGTTGTATGGGGATATGGTGCTAAATTTGATAAGCCTATTGCAGTACCCAGCGGAGCCACAATACTAAGTATGAGAGGGCCTATGACCGCTAAGTTAGTGCAAAATTATACTGTGCCGAAGGTGTACGGAGACCCAGCAGTATTGCTACCTCTAATCTATAAGCAGGAGGTAACCACCCAGTACGATGTTGGCGTTGTTCCTCACTATATTGACAAGCCTTTTTTTAAGATTACCAACCATCATCTTATTGATATTCAGAGCGACCCATACAGTGTAATTGATGAAATTTGTAAGTGTCGAGTGGTTGTTTGTACAAGTATGCACGCCGCCATAGTTGCAGAGTCATATGGGGTTCCCGCAGTATGGCTAAAAGTAAGTGATAAAATAGGCGGATTGGAATTTAAGTGGAATGATTACTTGATGGGGACGGGCAGACCTTCCTGCTCACCTGTTGTGTTAAATGGCACGGTGACAGATAAAAACATAGATAAGGTGAAAGATAAGGTGTTACCAGTACAAAATGCTGATAGGCAACAAATTATTGATGTATGGTCACAATGCCCTTTATGGCAAATTATGGGGTAATATATGATTTATTTAGGCCATGTTAATGATGAAAAAAAACGATTATTGGGAACATCTGGAGGTTTAGTTCGGGCTATATTTGAATATGCACTACAGTGTGGATTCATTGATAGAGCGTATATGGCAAAGGCCCCAAATGACATTGTTGTTGTAGACAAAAACGATATCAATAGTATGTGGGTAGAGGGCTGTGCGGCAAATTATCAACGATTTTCCGTGTGTCCTACCATGGGGGCTGGAGCGTTTTTATT
>JAAZFB010000514.1 GCA_012511915.1 Clostridiaceae bacterium | reverse complement strand
GTCTTATTATATTCAGCGAAGGCATTATCCCGCGGACGCATATAAAGAGCGATCTCGAACGTGTGCGAATGCACGCGCGAATCAGAGCCGACATTGGAGTGTGAAGCATTTAGTCTGAAAGTGTATTTGTACCCGGAAACTCCCAAGTGCACCCTCCGCGGTTGTCGCGGCTATCGGTTTCAGTGATTAAGATAGCCCATTCCCCTTTCTCAATTTTGCGAGCGCTTTCGGACATGGCGAAAAGAGAACAGCAAAGCAGTTACCTTAAGTCTGGAGAGAATACCCGGAGAAGTCATGGAAGTGGACTGGGCCGGTGACACCATGGATTTACTTTGCGACCGAGTAACAGGAGAACTACATAAGGAATAAATTAATGTTTTTTCTGCTAACTGTCATCGATGGAGCCTCCTATACACTGACATGAGCTGCTCAAAAAGTTTTGTAGCTCAAAAGACCTAGGGAACCACTGATTAATCATGTTTTTAATTTCTTTATGCTCGAAAAGTGGCAATTGGACAGAGTTTTCATTAACTCCCACTACTATATCACACAGCAATGTACTTGGTTTGGTATCGGACCGGGCTTGTTTTGATTTTGCTTGCTGCGATTCTTTGGGCATTACCACAATACTCACCCGGCTGTTAAGTTCTATCCTTAATCGTTCATCACATTCTCACCGTCTGCCCACATAACGATATACCCATAACTCGTATTAACAGAGAACTCCTCTATTTGGAAACGCGTAAGATAACCGGTAAGTTCCATTATTCTAAACGGATTGTCAAAATTAACTTCAAGATCATACCCCAAGGAGTTAAGACGATCACACTCCGTTTTTGTTAATTCCAATGTAAATGCATATGCTCCATCCGGCGAGCGAATCCACTCTTCATATGCTTTGTGCGCTTCGTTGTATTGTTCACGGGCAGGTTCATAAGCAGCTAAAACGTCTTGTGGCTGATTCTCCTGCCAATATTCTTTAAATAACTGATCCGTGCTATGCTTCCACCATCCTTGCGCATATTCCTCACCACGCTCTTCCGCCGCGGTCATTTCTTCGTTAAGCGGGAAATAAACCTCTATTCTCCATTTATCGTATGCTTCATTGTAAAATTTCAAAGCCGGATCGTTGCGGTATTCCTCCAAGGTTTTACCTTCGTATTTAAAATCATTTGTTATATCAGCATATACTAATATATTTACATGAAATAATACGTCATCAGGACCATATTGTTTCATTTCTTCTTCAAGGGTTGGGGTAATATACACTTCTCCTTGATTCGGCACTGCTTCATTACAAACACCGTTTATTCCCTCAATGATCGGTTTGCTTTGATTTTGTGCTTCGCTCATCAAAGTACTGTTATCAGGCGAGTGGTCGCCGCCAATGATGCTTGTGTGCCTTTCCGGCAGTGTTTGCCGGCTGTTGTTAATAAATTGCGGTATGAATATTATTGCCAACACGATCGCGGCAGCAGCCGGAATCATCCAGACAGGGTAGTTTCTCCTCTTTTTTTCAACTGCTTTTTTCAGTATTTCTTTATACATTTTTTCTTTAGTCGTTTCCGGGGTTTTTATCCGGGATAGTTCTCCTGATATATTATTATAATTCATATGGTTATCCCCTCCATCTCTTTCTTTAGAATGCCTCTCGCCCTAGATAGCATACTTCTTACCGTGCTCGGATTCTTCTTCAATCTCCTTGCGATCTCGTTTGTTTTATATCCTTCGTAGTAGTATAAATATATTATTGTTTTATACTTAGAAGGAAGCGTCATGACACTTTGAATAACAGTGTTGTTATCGAGATCAGCATAGAGGTCTTCAATTCCACTTCTTGAAATAATATCATCGTTTAAATCAACGTCTCTTTTCCATTTGCTTTTTAAATAGTTTTTACACGTATTCGTTGCCGTAACAATTAGCCATGCTTTCTCATGTTCTAGGCTTTCAAATTGCTTGCCTGCTTTAATTAGTTTTACAAAAGTATCTTGAACAGCATCTTCTAAATCCATTTTATTTTGTTTCATATAGATAAAACATACTCTAAAAACGGTATCCACATTTCTTAGATATGCTTGCTCAAAATCTCTATTCGTACGCAATAAAGAACTTGGCATAATATCCTCCTTTTTTCATTACTCATTAACAATACAATATAGAAGCACTAAATGTTGCAGCTGTTAGTATTTTCCATCAAATGAATGTTGACAGGCTCAACGAATAGAGGTCTTAACGGGACGCTTTTCGATTATGACATGGCAAGGGAGACTGCGGAAATAATCGGCAATCTGATAAGTTGAAGGGGAGTTTATATTTCTCGGAAATCGGAGGCATGGAGACTGCGTGCCTTGCGGATCAAACAGCACGGGATATTCGTTTCATTTTGACAACCGATACTGCTTGAAAAAGGGGAGTGACGGCGGGCGGCGTTTTTTGAGGGGTTGGGTCGGAGGGCCGACATGGCCGCAGAGATCCTTTTTGTCATGGCCGGG
>JAAZFB010000513.1 GCA_012511915.1 Clostridiaceae bacterium | reverse complement strand
CGCAACAGAAAATATAATCCTTGTTGCCGCTGTATCAAAGGATATTACAACAACAAGCAATGCCGCAAAAGAACCTGAAATTGTTGATTTGCTAAACTTTTTGAATAAAAAGGGAGCAAAAATATCCGGTGCCGGCACCTCGGTGATTACTATCGAGGGTGTAAGCAAGTTAAATGATGTGGAGTATAGAGTAATACCGGACAGAATTGTCGCAGCAACTTATTTGTGTGCAACTACCATTACGGGCGGTAAAATTACACTAACGCAGGTAATTCCATCACATATACAATCTATATGCTCCGTTTTAAAAGAATGTGGCTGCAAAATACAATGTGGCAACGACACAGTTTCACTTTCCGCACCTGCTCAACCGTTGCCGATAGATTTTATCAGAACACTGCCTTACCCCGGTTTCCCAACCGATGCACAATCACCGTTGATGACGGTTTTATCGGTTGCCGCGGGCACAAGCATTATTGTAGAAAATATGTTTGAAAACCGATTTAAACATGTTGCAGAATTAAACAAAATGGGTGCGGATATCGTAGTTGACGGTAGAATTGCCGTTATTCGCGGGGTAAAAAAGCTGTCGAGTGCAAAAGTCTTGGCAACTGATTTAAGGGGCGCCGCCGCATTAATAATAGCAGCGCTTAACGCAGATGGTGTTACCGAGATAGACGGCATTTATCACCTGGACAGAGGCTATGATCAATTCGAGCAAAACTTAGTAAAACTCGGTGCGGTTATTGAACGGGTAGACTAAACAACAATTATAATAATTGGTATAAACACTTACAAAAGGATAAATAATTTACTATGGGATATGTCAGTAAAACCACTTCAGACGGCAGATTTGTGCGTGTGAAAGATTATAAAAAGAGAATACGAAGAAATCGTTTAAAAAGAAGAATTTTATTTTTTGCTTTTTTGCTTTTTTGTGTTGTGCTGTTTTTTCACTTAGCACCAATATTCAACGTCAAGGAAATCAGATGTACTGAAAGTGGTATTGTTTCGAAGGAAGAAATTATTACTGCTTCAACTATCAGCTATGACTATAATATATTTCGTACGAGCCTTAAAAAAGCTAAGAAAAAAATCGAATCGATACCATACATAGAAAATGCGGTTATTAAACGCAAGTTTCCAAATATTATAGAAATAAAGGTTACCGAATGCGAGGTCTGCGCCTGTGTTCCCCTAAATGAGGGATATATATACATAGACAAAGAATGTAAAATGCTTGAATATTCCAATGTGGCAAAGGAGGGTCTGCCGATTGTACACAGCACCGGTGCAATAACATTCGAGGCGGGCAACAAACTGCAATGTGATGTTGTTGAAAAAACAGATGTATTAAAAGAGCTCTTCAAATCGCTAAGTGAAAACAACTTGCTTGGGTTAATAAATTTAGTTGACATACCGGATATCGACAGGATTACCGTTTTCTACGAATATTCGCTTGAAGTTTAAGTAGGAGATACAACTGATTTGGGCGATAAAATAAGTTTTGCGGGTAGGGCAATAACCGAAAAGCTTGGTGATAACCCGAAAGGTTTTCTGGATATAAGCAACCCAAAGTACGGCTCCGTTTACCGT
>JAAZFB010000512.1 GCA_012511915.1 Clostridiaceae bacterium | reverse complement strand
GCATCACACAGGCCAGGGATCATAAACATCTCGCAAATGCTCCAAAAGCACCACCTCTGATCAAACATTCCAGCAGTGCAGCATCTCACTGAACGCCGGCCCGGCTATCTTTAACCTTCGGCAATTTTACCGGAGGTTATTTTTAACCGAAAGTTTATCTTTTGAACCTTCGGCAATTTTACCGGAGGTTATTTTTAACCGCTGTCACCATCATTCAAAGCGCCCTGTTTTTTTATAAATTCTCTGTGGTTCTTGGCTCGAACCATCATGCGTTCCAAGCCTTCAGGCATGGTTGAATCTGGATGCAACTCAATCCATGCCTGCCAATACTCATCAAGGTGCCCGGCATACGGAAAAGTATGCGCGTGGTAACAAAAGGAAATTTCACCGGCAAACCATCTTTTTATCCAAACAGGAATCGCTAAACCCGCCTTCTTTTTTCTGCCTCGATAAACCTTTTTACTCAAAGTCATCTACATAACCCCCGGACTTAAATTCAACGCCTTCAAGGCTGAAACAACCGCCGCCCTTGAATCCCGCTCTATGGCGCAAGCTGGATGCGGCTTTTTTTGACCAAACCGATCAATTAAAATAAGGCCATCTTTTCGAATAATGCTCTGTGCATCTTTGCATCGATCCCAGGCCTCGGATGCTGTTTGTAAAAGCGCTTTTCCAGCTTCATCATCAATACTGTAATCAAGCATAATTTTTTGATAAAATCTTTTGCCTTCCGATCTCAAACTTTTTGGTAAATTATCCATTTAAAAACCTCGCAAATATTTTTTTGAAAATTTCCGACATTTTATACGCATGCAAGGCCGTTCGGTTTCTGAAAAGCCTGCCTTTGTTAAGAATTGACCGGCCCCCGTTCAGTTCATTAAACATGACGCCCTGCTGCTTTGCGCCTGCTGAAACATTGCTGCATCGTATCCATCAAACATAATATTAATGTTGCTTCTTAGCGCGCCAATGCGTTCATGATCGTTTTCGTTTAAAAAGCTACAAAGCATTTCACCAAGCGAAATAATAAAAAGTTTTACCATTTCGTTTTTCCTGTTTTCGTTTTCCGCGTTCGTTTCTTGTTTCATTTATTTCCCCTTATATTTTGACTGAAAAGTTTTTAATGCCTTGTTTTGGTTTTCACGAATAAGCCCAACCATGCGCCGCGCCATTCGCCCAGCAGTTCCATAAACAATTCGGTATCGCCCTCATTGGCTGCCCGTGTGAAAGCCTCTTCAAGTGCCAAAGTGTTCTTGGTAAAATTTACCGGTATCGGCTTCATTACATAATTCGTGCTTAATTTTTCATTGAACTCAAAAACTACCCGGTCAACCAAAATATTAAATTTATCTGTAGCAGGTGTAGCAGGTGTAGCAGTGGTATTGTAATAATTTTCATTATAGGAATTATCCGGCTTATTATAGATATCCTTCCCAAGTGTAGCAGGTGTAGCAGGTGTAGCAGTGGTATCACTGGAAATTTCATTCTTTTTTAACCAATCTAAAAGTGCCATTATCTAACCTCCAACAATTCAGGATTGATACTTATTAATATTTTTTTATTGACGGAATGAACTCTAATTCGGTTTAAGCTTTGAAGTTCAAGTAACGCTGAATCAAGGTTGCGTTTTTGCCTTGTACTGGAAGGCCCGTATTGTAAAACCTGCCTGGTAGTAATTTCAGAGGTGTTATTTTTCTTACAGTAATCTAATAACCAGTGGTTAAGTTTTAAAGCGTTTGACAATTCAACCGGTAAAGCCACTTCACTTAAAAATCTTTTTGCTTCCATTAGGTGCCAGGTAATTATCCGCGCTGCTGCTGATACACATTCAGCTGTTACATGGCCGCTTAAGCCGGTTTCAAAAATATGAAATATGGTTGCAAGCCGAACTAAATTATCCGCTGCTTTAGAGGCAATATCTTTTGCCTCTTCAAGCAAGCCCCCTGGAAGTAATTCGCCTTCAACATCGTTGTAAAAGTTAACCCAAACTTGCTTGGCTTCAGGTGAAAGTTTTAAAATTATTGGTTCCAAATAACCACCAGCGTTTTTACTTAGCGGCATATTTAACAAAGTGTTTAGCCTTTCGTGAAACAAGGACAAGTTAGGCCAGTGCTCAGGCGCTTCCTTAAAAGTTCGGAGCCCTTGTGAGCTTGTTGGCATCGCAATTAAAAACCTTGCCAGGAAACCTGAACCCCGTGCCAGGCCTTTAGTAGAATTGATAAACTGCATGAATGTTTCTGGCTGAATAGATAACCCAATAGAAAGCCTTACTGATTCGAGAGTGTAAGAATTACTTGTTTTTCTATCCACAATTAAATGCTCTGCGCCCCACAAGCTATTTAATACAGATAAATTCTTTATTAAATTATCGTTTGTCATGCTTGGCCCGCCGCAAAAAATACCACCTTCAGAAGATAGCAGGCCCGCTACCGGCCACTGATCATGTAACCGCCATGTTAGGGCCTCAATAGTTGAATCACCTGTTAAGTATCTTGGAATGATTGGTTTTACAGGTTTTATTTTTTCCAATTCTTTTAACTTAACCTCTAATTCCATAACTGGTTTCATTTTTTTGGCTGCATCACGAATGCCTGTAAGCAGGCCGTTTCTTTGTGCTTCCCAAGAAGCAAGACCAGCATGGTATTTATTTACATCATCCCTCATCAATTCAGTTAGATTGAGCTCGAACTCTCTTATGGCTTTTGAAAAGAAAGCATCCAAGGTTGATTTTCTCTCACCTGAATCGGCAAGTGTTAGCAGGTACAGGTT
>JAAZFB010000511.1 GCA_012511915.1 Clostridiaceae bacterium | reverse complement strand
TACATTTCAATATACTGCTCGATCATTTTAAACTGAACTTATCACCAAAGTAAGGGTAAAGTGTGTCCATATCCCAAATGAACACGCCAAGCTCATCTGCTTCACCAAATATATTGCTGTCAAATGATATACTGCTCTTACCGCCGCAATCGGAATCATCAATTTTAACATTCAACAAATTACCGTTATTATCATAAAGTGCGGCTATTATTTTAGCATCTGTACCCAAAAGACCGAATGTGTTTACATCTATCTTTGAATTTTCAGCGTCAACATTATATGATATATCGTTCCACTGAACAAGCACAGCGCTGTCACCGGACGTACCTCCCCAGCCCGGAATTATAACGTTTTCGCCTGCTTTAAAGGTTTTTGCATATATTCTATTCATCGGATATGAATTTTTTAATGATGTACTATTTGTACTTCCCTCATAACCGGGGCTGGTTGCACGGTATGCATTATTGGAATCATTGTAACTATTTGTAGCACCGCCATAATACCAATTCAAAGAAATCGAGTAATATTTCAGATCAGAATAATCGTTATATGTTCTTGGCTTTATAAATCTTGTATTAGATGTACGCCATGTGCTAAGATCGGATGGATCTGTTCCGTTATTTATGCAGTTCCAATCGTCATAGCTTGAATCGGCTTCTGTATTAACCATCAGATAAACCGTTCCGTCATGATCGGCAGTAAATTCAAACAGATTATCGCTGCTTGCATCAGCTTCACTTAATGTAGGTAACAGGAACATACTTGCTCCTAAAAGTGATTTTGAAGTATTACCTAAAACCTTTAACGGATTTTTGGATTCGATAGAAGAACCTGTTATTCCGCTCTGTAAAACCGTTCCGTTATCATTATTTACAGCAGCTCCGCTTATAAATATAACATCCGAGGTTGTTGAGCTTGTGTTATCGGTAAATGATGTAAGTCTCGGCTGCTGCGCATGAAATGTGATTTTATAATTTCTTTCATGTCCCAATGACGAATTATATGTAAGCGTTACATTGCTTTGTTCGTTTTTAATAGGTATCTTGTATGCTCCGTTTTCCGTCAAAGCTCTCATCGCTACCTGCTGTTGACGGTATGAGGTTGTAGCTATTGCAGCACCAATATTTCCTGTTGCCGCACCTACCAAAGATGTGTTGTTGCCGGAAAAATAATCCGTTCCATTTACCAGCCAACCATAACGCACATAGTTGCCTACTCCTCCCGGAGCTGTCCATCCGACAGGTGTACCTGAAAGCTTCAAATATGCGTATTTTGCACCCGCCGGCAAGGTTACGTCTATTACATACTTGCTTCCATCAAATACAAAATCGCTTTCATTTTTTGCAATGTAGCTTGTTCCGTCAGCTGAATATTGAATTCCGAATTCCGAACTGTTCCAAAGAGAATATGCAAATTCTGCTACAGGGCTGTCAACACAGTCTGTCTTAACGGCAAATGCTTTTATTCGCGTGTTTTCGGTTATAGGTAACGGTGAAGAATATACAGCACTATCGGTATTCGGCGCGGTGCCGTCTGTTGTATAGTAAATTGTCGCACCCTCTGTTGATGTTGAAAGCTCTACTGTTGTTCCCGCCATAACCGTTCCGCTTTGTACGCTTGCTATCGGTGCTACCACAGTTTCGGGTGGTACCGTAAGGCCGTCACCCACGTATTCAATGTATAAATTATCTATCCTTGATATATAGGTTGAATCACTAGTGCCGGTTCCAAGATTGTTGGTGGCCTTAAACCCGAAAACAACCGCACCAACTGTATCATTAGTATAGTTTCCACTGCTAATTTGAACGTTATCCCTTTTAACCACGCATGTATCGTTATCCAAATCGACCGTAACTTCCATTTGATACCATATATTTACATTTATTCCGTTTGTGCTTGTGTTTGCATTAAACATTCTGTAGCTCTCATCGCCGTTTGCATTTACATACACATTGCTCTCAGCTGATTTTGAGCCTCTGTTATACATGAATCGGATTGTATATTTTCCGCTTGTTGCCTTCATCCCCGGTGACAAAAAATATTTTGTAAGC
>JAAZFB010000510.1 GCA_012511915.1 Clostridiaceae bacterium | reverse complement strand
TTTCATAAACTGTACGGCATACTAATTTTGATATATTTGTATGTGCTGAATATTTTGTAATTAGTATTCCCGCAATATGTAATGATGGATTTATATGTGTTTGGGTAATCTTAATATATTTCATTAAATTTGTGAGCCCATCTAGACAAAAGAAGTCATTTGCTTGTACGGGGATAATGATTTCGTCAGCTGCTGCTAGAGCATTTATTGTGATTATTCCTATACTCGGTTGGCAATCCAAAATGATATAATCATAAAAGCGACCGATAGGTTCAAGGATTCGTTTCAGTACTGTTTCTCTGTACATTTCAGAAGCAAGTCCAATTTCCGTGTTGCCGAGCATGGTATTACTGCCTATAAAATCAACACCGTCATCAGATGTATAGATAAACGTGCTTATATCAGGATATTTACCCCCTTGTCTCGTTTTTTCCTTGTATTACTGGCTTTTCTAATAAGCAAAATTAAAAGGTAGTCAGTCAATTTGCATCATTGACTGACTACCTTTGTGGTGCGAGTGTTCTTATAGGAACATTCGAAAAACGCAGTAAACAAGCATGTTTAGTGGCAGTCAGTAAACAGTATTTACGATAAAAACGCTATAAATAATTCCGTATTTATAGTAACACTTTATAAACCGTTTGTAAAGAAAATCTTTACAGGCGGTTTTTTTGTGCCGTTTTGCTGCGGATATCGCAAGCAAAGTGGCACGAAAATAATTCGTGCAGTCAAGTGGGAAGTGTTAAATTTGCAATGTAAATATAACACGAGCGTTGACAGTGCGAATTAAGCTCCACCCGTGGCGGATTGCCATGCAGTTTACAGCATGGCAAAAGGGCGGCGTTAGCCGTCCTTCAACACAGGCTTGTCGCTTTTGCGATAGCAAATGCGGCTTGCCTGTGGAGGGCTGATTGCGGTTGCGGAAGCAAACGCAGGCTGCCCGAAGAGGGGTGCAGGGGTACTCCCTGCCACACGACCTTGCTTGCAAGGTCTAGTGTGTTATACCTCCCCGCCGAGCGACCTGCGAAGTGCTGCCCGCCCCCTTGGAGCGGGTGGCGGCTCGCAGGGCGGGAAAAGCGTCCGTGTCGGCGGCTGCCTACCGGCAGTCACCGACATGGGTGCTTTTCATTTCGGTGGGGCAGGTATGTGGGGCGTACCTTCGGTTAGCAGTAACTAACGATTAACAGAGGGAGGTAATAATATGTCGTATGGAATACTCCGTTTTGCTAAGATGAAAGGCGGACCAGCGAAATCATTGGAAGCCCATCACGAGCGAAAAAAGGAACAATACTCAAGTAATCCTAACATAGATACTGATTTGAGCAATCAGAATTATCACATTATAACTCCACAGAAATCATATTACTATGAGATTCAAAGCAGAATTGAAAAAGCAAACTGCAAAGTCAGAAAGGACAGCATAAAATTTGTGGATACAATTATAACCGCAAGTCCTGAGTTTTTTATAAACCGTTCTCCGGAGGAAGCAAGAGCGTACTTCAAGCGGGCAGTTGATTTTTTGGCTGGGGAAGTCGGCAAAGAAAACATATTCTCAGCTATTGTCCATATGGATGAACGAACGCCACATATGCACCTTTGTTTTGTTCCGCTGACAAAGGACAAAAGGCTTAGTGCTAAAGAAATTATCGGCAATAGGACAAAATTGGTCAAATGGCAGGATAAGTTTCACGAATGTATGTCGGCGGTTTATCCTGAATTGCAACGTGGCGAGCCTGCCATCCAAACAAAGCGTAAACATATTTCCATGCGGTTGTTCAAACAGGCAACAAAGCTCACCGTACAAATGGAGGAAATAAAAGCTGTAATGGACGATATGAACGCTTTTAACCTTACTAAAAAGCGCGAGGTGCTTATGAAGGAGCTTGCAAAATGGATACCGCAGGTCAGCTCTTTTGATAAGCAGATAAAGCAGGTGGAAAAAGGTAATGAGGATATGAAGGATACTATTAACAAGCTTAAAGAGGACAAAAAATATTTGGATGATAAGGCTTATTCACAGCAGCAGGAAAGCTTTGAAACTAAAGTTGATTATCAGAATTTGGTTGAGGATTACAATGAAATCGTTGATTTTATAAACTCAATTCCCGATGATTTACGGCAGGAATTATTCGAGCGACACCAAGAGTTAAAACAGATGAATGAAAATTTGGGATGGGAGTTGGAAATGTGAAATGAGTAATATTTCCCCATTTTACTGCTTGGATAAGTGAACGCTCTCGTTCGGAAAGAACGAGGGCGTTTTCATCGAAAATTTATTCATTGCGGTAGTTGTCTTTTAGTGTTGGAAGCAAGGCCTTTACAATGCTGATAATAACTTTAAGTTCCCGCGTATCAGCTTGATTTAATAAATCAGCCAATTCATCACAAAAAATTTCTTTTGATTTGTATATACTGTCGCACATTAACTCATCAGTTGTTACCTCTAAGGCATTAGCAATGTTAACAAGTGCCTCTATACTCATTTTACTATGAGCGCGTTCTATATTGCTGATATGCTGAATTGACAAATCCGTAAGCTCAGACAACTTATCTTGTGTTATATTTTTCTTTTCACGAAAATGCTTAACTCTTTTTCCAATTGCTTCATAGCTTAGCTCCAAAATATCACCTTCTAAAAAAAATTTAACAAAATACATATTTTATATAGTACTATTAAAAAATATATGATAAAATCACTTATAGCGATATATTATTTTTGTAGTTATATAAATATGAAAATATATTATATTAATTATTGTATATAAGGCAGGGGGGAATAAGAATGCAGGATGAAAAATTGGATTCATATGACGATTTGCTTAAGGAAATGGAAAAATGTCGTATAAACAAAGAATACGGAAAGATGAGTGAAGTATATGCACAAATAGATACAATTATTTATGGAAATGATGAATTGACGGGGAATATAAAGATAGAAAGTAAAACATTTTTTGCGCCTTTGTTAAAAAACAACTTAATAAGGATACCACATGAAGCGATTAAGGAATTAAACATTGCTGAATCTGGTTTACTTACTGTTGTTGCAATAAGATATCCTGATATTATAACAGTTAACATTTTCAAAAAGCCTTTATATGACTTCAATGACGATGAAGACATGTTCGGCTTTAAACCTCTATGGAAATATGACATTAAAATAGAAAATGGTTGTATAAAATTAAAAGATTACATTGTGAATGATATGAATATTAAGCCTTATGACACAATACAAATAGAGTTTTTGAGCGGTATAATGTGCATCAGGGCATACCAAACACTGATGCTATATTAAATGTATTTCTACTTATCCGTGCAAGTG
>JAAZFB010000509.1 GCA_012511915.1 Clostridiaceae bacterium | reverse complement strand
GTATTCAAGTCTGCACGGAGCTTCGGTATGGTCGTTCTCCCGTCAACAGAGCCGGTTATCATCGCCGTATCCAGCCCAAAGTTGAATTTGATGAACTTACTGACGTTTGCGTAGAGATAGTTGGCAGTATCAGAAAACGCTGTGAAAACCAGTATCTTTCTGTTCGCCTCGTTGATTGGGTGCTGCTGCTTGGCTCGTAGCAGTTCAAACAGCGTTTGCAGCTTTGTGTCATGCTCCGGCGTAATATCGGAGATCATCAGGCAAAGCAGCTCCAAATTTTCTTTGTCAGCAGCCAGTTCTTTTCGCCATGACACATGATCCATGTCCGCAAGGTCGATTTTGACCTTTTTGCCAACAGTGAAAAACTCGGTGTTCTGGTCGTCCTCGTCAAAGTCGTCGGGATTTTCAATGTCCACCAAATCCAGCGTCGAAACGCCGCCCTTGTAGCTGTCGATGGCTTTAATTGTTGCGGATATGAAGTCGAGTATTCTCTTTGCGGTCAAGTCAAAAGCATAGACTGAGCTTTCCAGTCGCTTTAGTAGATTGATGCTCATTAAGCGTCGGATACCTTGCTCACGGCCTTGCTGGTTGATGTTTTTCGAGGTGTCAACATACTTATCCAGCTTGCTTGGGAAAATGTAGTCCGTTGGTGTGTAGATACGCAGATTAAGCTGCATCAACAACTCATAAATCTGATTGTAGTTAATAGCGTCATTCAAATCGGTCAAACAAGGCCGTTTTGATATTGGCTTCAACCTTTCGGGAAAACTACCAATATCTGCGGTGTCATAGTATTTCTCAATGTGTTTTCTTGAACGGGCTATCGTAACGCTGTCAAGCACCTCAAAGAAGTCAAAATCGAGCATCCGTAGAAGTACTGAGGTGGTTCGTTGTTCTGCTGATAACTTGCTCCAAGTATTGAATGCCCGTTGGGCGTTACGGAATATTTCATCTATGGACTTGTTCGTATCGAGTTTATCATCTATCAGGCGGGAGTTGCCCTCATAAGCAAGCGCAAGCTGGTTACGCAAGTCGTAGAAGCGATTATTAACAGGCGTGGCAGAAAGCATAAGCACTTTCGTCTTAACACCAGAACGCACCACTTTATTGAGCAATTTCAGATAGCGATTTTCTCTTGCTCCGTCAGGGCCGGAATACTCGCCACCATTTCTGAAATTGTGGGATTCATCAATCACAACGAGATCATAGTTTCCCCAATTTAGCCGTGCCAAATCCAAACCGTTTGACTTACCATGTTCTCTTGACAAATCGGTATGATACAGGACATCATAGTTTAGCCGGTCAGCAGCAATCGGGTTGTTGACATAGTTGTCCTTAAACGTATTCCAGTTATCGGATAATTTCTTGGGGCAGAGAACAAGAACCGTTTTATTCCTGTTTTCATAATACTTAATTACGGCCAATGCGGTAAATGTCTTGCCTAAACCCACGCTATCGGCAAGGATACAGCCGTTAAACTTCTCAAGTTTATTGATGATTGCGAGAGCGGCATCTTTCTGAAAATTGTAGAGCTTCTCCCAAATAACACTTTCTTTGAAGCCCGTTGCTTCGTTGGGTAGCACATCTTCGGATACGTCCTCAAGAAACTCATTAAAGATGTTATAAAGTGTAACGAAGTATAAAAAATCAGGGGAGTTTTCTCGATAAGCAGCCGTGATATTGTCGAGCACCTCATCTGTGACATCTTGGAGCTTGGCAGAATCGTTCCATACCGTATCAAAAAGGCGGAGAAAGTCCTCACAATTGGGTGCTTCAATTCTTGTGACCATATTGTATGTGTTGTTGCCACGCTCACAACCAATGTCCACAGTGGTAAAACCGCTCAATGGCATATAGGTCATAGATGTATCAGCGGTCTGGACGTTCATAAAGCCGCTCATGTTTTCATTTGTGGTATTGGATTTGAAAGTGGCCTTACGCCGTATCCAGTCTGAACACTCTTTTGCTATGGCTTTTTGAGTCAGTTCATTCCGCAATTTGACTTCAAAATCTGTCCCGTATAAGCTGCGCTCACGGGAGAGCCGGGGGATGTAAAACTCGCGCTTTTCCTTTCGGGCTTTTTCGGTTGTAAATGCTTGCGAGGTGAAAATGAATCGTAATTCCTCAACCCCTTCAAGCTGCGCTTGAAGCTCTTTATAGGCGTAGATTGAGAAGCAAGCTGCGGCTATTGAAACTCGGCTATTCTCTTTGATTTCAACCGACAAATCATCTCTTACGATTTTTGAGATGTTATCAAAAATAATCAAACTTTACCCTCCTGAAAACATATCATCGCTTTCTAACCATTTTGTGTAAGCGTCAGCTATAGAATGATTCTTTTAGTTACCACAACATAAGTTGCACAGTCGCTTATTGCCGTTCAACACAGTTGCCAGCGCTTGCGGGTATAAACTCAAGAATGTCATCGACGCCGCAGTTCAAAGCGAGACATATTTTTCCTATGCTTTCAAGAGAAACAAACTCATCCTTGCCAAGACGCGCAATGACATTGGCGCTTACGTAAGCGGCTTTTTGTAGTTCCGTCTTTCTGATTTTCCTGTCAATAAGGAGCTTCCAGAGCTTATTGTATGATAGTAGCATCGTTTACCTCCCATAAGTGAAAAGTTTTTCACGACGAGCAAAATTATATCACGGATTCGGGATGTGATCTATAGATTTCGATAAAATACGTGAAATTACTCCATTTTGTTTTGCTGCTGCACATTGTCATAGGTTTCCTGATCGATAATCGCCTCACAGGTGTTCGGAATGATTGTCCGCTCGTCTGGCTCGACATAGTGACTTTTTTTATCCTTGAAATGCTTGCGGATCTTAAAGTTTACCATGTGTCCAAGATATGCGGGTTTTCTGAGCATATGGGCAACCGTAGAGCTTCCCCATTTGTAGGGGTATTTGATTTCACGGGTCTTCCAGAGACCAATGTTCCTTTTTTGCAAATAGTATGCAGGGAACTCAATATGTTCGTCAGTCAGTACCTTGCAGATATAATAAGGGCCTTTGCCGTCTATTGCCAAAGCAAGGATACGCTTGACAACAGCCGCTGCTTCGGGGTCAACAATTCACTGGTTTTTATCTTCTGGCGATTTGATGTAGCTATAAGGCGCTACGCTGGAAGTGTGTTTACCGGCAAGATTTTTTGCCTGATAAGCCGATCTAATTTTTTTGCTGATGCCTCTTGCGTACTACTCATTCATGATGTTGCGGAACAGAGAAAACTCACCATCATCTTTAGCTGTGTCAACAGCGTCATTGAGTGCAATTAGCCGGACGCCATTCTTTCTGATATTGTCCATGAGGATGAGCTCATGGGAGCTATAGCGCTTAATAATGCCCTGACGCAGATAAAATCATCTGATGAGATGAGGGGAAGGATGGTAAGCCTTTCAAGCATGACCTTTGGCATCATGCCATTGAGTGCAGTACCATTCGGGGCAGTTGCAGAACATATCGGCCCACCTTATTCTCTAATAATCGCTGGCAGTGTTCTCTGTGCCTTTATGCTCATCTTTTTTATCTCTGCCAGGGATTCCAGAAGGAGTGCGCAGTAGGGTTGTTTTGCTAAATCCTGAAACATTTTTTATCAACAGGCATTGTACCGGCGATCTTTACTATGAGTTCCACTACCTTTTCAGGGGGCATACCAATTGGCTTTTCCCCGGTAAATCCGGAATTAAGGCCGGTTTTTACCGCGCCGGGACAAACCACATACACATTTATACCTTTATCTGAAAGCTCTTCATCCAGCGCTTCTGAAAATCCCCTTATGCCGAACTTGGTTGCACAATATATGGCCATTTCACTGTGGCCGGTAAGCCCCGCCTCAGAGGAAATATTGATTATAACGCCTGTTTTGGCCTTTAACATCGGGCCTAAAGCAGCCCTGGTCATAAACAGCGTGCCCTTAAGATTTGTATCAATGGTGTTATTTATATTTGAAAAGGAGTGCTCATTAAAACAGGCCCTTCGAGGTAATATGCCTGCGTTATTAACTAATATATCTATACTGTGAAACCTGGAAATTACCCCTTTCAAGAACCTTTTAATATCATTTTCTTCTCTTACGTCTGCCTGTTCAGCAAAGACCTCACCATATTTTTCAAGCCTTTTTCTGGCCTTGGAAATCTCTCCTTTAAGGAGATCACAAAATGCAACCCTTGCGCCCCGTTTAAGAAAGAGTTCAGCTGTAGCAAAACCAATACCCTTTGAGGCACCTGTAATCAGAACAACCTTATCCTTAAG
>JAAZFB010000508.1 GCA_012511915.1 Clostridiaceae bacterium | reverse complement strand
GCGGTGCACGTCGCCAGTACAAGGACATTGATTTGCGCTTCGCTAATGATAGAGTGACTGTGCTTGTTGAAACAAAACAAAAGCTTGTCAAGGGTAGTGTAGCGAATGATTTAGAGCAATTACAGCAATATGTTACATATGAAAAACATCTCAATGAAAATAAGGTCGTCGCCATTTTAGCGGCAACTCAAACCGATGAAATTCGTGTATGGCTCGATGACAGCGGGCTAATTGACGAAGAACACGAAAACAAGGGCGAACGTGTTATCCGTCCTTTTACCGATTATGTGGATATGTTTTTCGGCGCAAGAAATGATAAGAGGACTATCGTTGAAAATACCTATGCCCTTAATGAATTACTCCACGGCTATGGCATAAACGAAAAAATCCGTAGTCAGTTTGTGGGTACTTGCCTATTAGCATTAAAGAACGGGTTAAAATATGAGGGATTAAGCACAAAGCAAATACGCGCCGGAATAGAGGAAATTCTAAATGTTCTGCTCGATAATGCAAAGGACTTAAACAAGGCGGCTAAGTTGGTAATTTTGAAAAGCAAGGTAATTGATTCACAAGATGTTACCGACTTAACGAAAGAGCAATTTTCACACGTTTTAAAGGATATTAAAGATAAAATCCTACCGTTCATAAACGATAGGACTACTAAGGGGCAAGATTTATTAAACCTGTTCTTTACGACGTTTAATAAATACGTCGGCAAAGCGGATAAAAATCAAGCCTTTACGCCAGACCACATAGTTCATTTTATGTGTAAAGTTGTCGGCGTAAATCGTAATTCTGTTATATTAGACCCGTGCTGTGGTAGTGGGGCTTTCTTAGTTCGTGCTATGACAGAAGCGTTAGCGGACTGCGATACAAAGGACGAAAGAGAACATGTCTGGAAGAAGCAAATTTACGGAATTGAATATGAGGAAACGGCTTTCGGACTTGCCACAACGAATATGTTAATACATAGCGACGGCAATTCTAACATTGTTCAAGGAAGCTGCTTCAAGGTTGATAACTATGTTGACGCGGGGGTTAATGTTGTCTTAATGAACCCGCCTTATAACGCACAAAGAAAACATAGCGATGAAACTTATGCTAAAACTTGGAATAGCAAAACAAAAGAAGATCCCTCGAAAGGATTTCATTACGTTTATGAAATAGCCGAAAAGGTAAAGACGGGGCGACTTGCCGTTCTATTGCCTATGCAATGCGCTATTGGTTCAGCCGCAGATATAAAACTATATAAGTCAAAAATGCTTGAAAAGCATACCCTTGACGCGGTTTTTTCTTTCCCGTCGGATATGTTCCACCCCGGCGCAAGTGCTACTGCTTGTTGTATGGTTTTCACGCTTGGCACAAGGCACGAAAATGCCCCTACAAGCACCTTCTTCGGGTATTTTAGGGATGACGGCTTTGTAAAAAGAAAAAACCTTGGCAGAATAGAAAAAACGGACGATAAAGGCTTAGGCGTTTGGGCTAACATTGAAGCAAATTGGCATGATTTGTATAGACATAGGAAAACAGAACCGGGTCTTTCGGTTTGCCGAAAGGTTAATGCAAATGACGAGTGGTTAGCAGAAGCATATATGGAAACCGATTACAGTGTGTTAAAAAGAGAAGATTTTCAAAATGTCCGTGATAAGTATTTAGGTTATATTATTTCTAATGGAAATTGGGAATATATGGGAAATTATATAAAGTCTTTGTCATATGGCGAAATGTCCGTTGATGTATTATGTGCAAAAAATTCAACAGATAATGCCTTGTCGATAGAAATTGCGAATTGGTCATATTTCCCTATTTCTGGGAAAAACGGAATTTTCAATATTGAACCATGCAAATGCTCAAACGCTGGCGAATTACTTGAAGATGGTAATGACATTGATTATATAGGCGCAAAGAAAAACGATAACGGCGTTATGCGTCGTGTACAGAGCAATGAGGAATTAACAACAAAGGGTAATTGCATTATATTTATCTGCGACGGTCAAGGTTCGGTAGGTTACACAAACTATATTGAAAATGACTTTATCGGCTCAACTACGCTATCAGTTGGCAGAAACTCACGGCTAAATCGCTATAATGCCTTGTTTTTGGTTGCCGTGTTAGACTGTGAAAGGTATAGGTATTCTTTTGGACGAAAATATAAGACGAATTTATCAAAAGCAAGGGTTTTACTCCCGGCAAAAGATAATGAGCCAGATTGGGATTATATGGAGAAATATATTAAATCTCTACCATATTGAGACCTTAAATAGTCGATATATTACCTAATGACGCTATTTAGTGGACTCGTTTCCTTATACCGATTCATTGCCAAAATAACGATGGACTTATTTCCAAGAACAGATACTTTAGGTGGACTTGTTTCCTATGACGGATATATGCAAAAATACTACCAAGACATCAAAATAAACGGTTTGAGCCACGCGGGGAGAGTGGATTGAAATATGCAACGCCAGAACCCAGCAAAGTGTATTGGGGGTCTCTCCCCACACGGGGAGAATGTGAAATTGCATTTGAGGATTACTCTTTTGCAATTAGCTATC
>JAAZFB010000507.1 GCA_012511915.1 Clostridiaceae bacterium | reverse complement strand
TGTTTTGATTTTCATAAACATCACCTCCGTTTAGATTTTAGATTACGCATATATATTATTCGATAATCTAAAATTATTTTAACAGGCCATTGACTTCTTGTCAATACTTTTGTATAATACATTTATGTTACATCTAAAATCTAAAATATTAGGAGTGGCAGTATGGGATTTGTTTTTAAGGTTTATTATAATAGCGGCAAGGAATATTTCAGGTGGAAAAGCGATAGTACTTTTACCAACACAAAAGGGGAAAAACAAAAAGACTTTGAGCTTTCTCAAAGCCTTTTAGACCTGTTGGATTTAGAAATAGGGGACGATTATTTTAAGCTGTGCGACCGTATTGGCAGTGAAATCCAACACCTGTATGAGCCGAATATGGAGCATAATATTAGTTTTATTCGCGGCAGCTTTGATGAATTAGCAAAACGTCACATCTTTTTTGAATTTTTACGTTTGGACTGGTATGAGCGTATAGATAGGTTTGAGATTGGTAAATGCACCAAGCCGAGGGAAGAAATGTACTATAAGGATATAACCCATATTCCTATGAATATACTAACATGGCAAAGTGAATTGAAAACTATCTTTTCACAAGCCCTTGATGTTATGTCACCGGATAAGTCTGTTCAAGAGAAAATGTCGGCGCTGTATAGCAGAAAATATGGGAGGAGCTTGCCGCTGTTCCACTTTCAGTCAGTTGCAACCGTATTTGAGCGGGTGGATGCCACGACCTTTGCGGAAGTGCTTCACCCGAAAACAATCGGTGAAATGATAGATTTCCTTTTGCGTACTATCATACAGCAGGAATTGACCTTTAAAGTGTGCCGGAGCTGCGGCAAGTATTTCCCTGCAACGCTAAGCCACGGCAATTCCGAATACTGCAATCGTCTGTTTAAGGATACCGGGAAAACCTGTAAAGAAATAGGATCAGTGAAGGTGTATCAGGCGAAATTGGAGGAAAACCCTGAGTACAAGGCGTATAACAGGGCGTATTAATCCCATTTTGCAAGGATTAAATATAAGCGTATGACAAAGGAGGATTTCCGGGCATGGTCAGAACAGGCGCGGGAGTTCAGGGACGAAGTGACGAACGGTAAGATGTCCTTAGAGGATTATGTTAAGTGGCTAAAATGGTAATGTCAGTTTTCAAAGCAATTCTCATATGAAAAAGCCGGAATACACCGCATAGCTGCTTTGGCGGTATATTTCGGCTTTTGTTGTAGTGTTACATACTCTATCCAATTTTATTCTCAATTAAGCAATCCAGAATATTGTTAAGCAATAATATTTGCTTCTCATTGCACATAGGCAATTTTTGTATAAATGTGTCCTTGAGCGTACCTCCATGCTTTACAGCAGTACCTAATAATAAAACGTCCGGCGTTATATTTAATACTTCACAAATCTTTATTAGCGTTTCTAAACTTGGTACGCTATGATTATTTTCTATATTAGAAACATGGTTGTTGCTAAGATCAATATACTCAGCGAGTTTCTCTTGTGTTAAACCGTTAAATTTACGATATCTGGCTATATTCTTACCTAACTGGCTGTAATCTATTTTCACTTTTCATCACCCAAAATAATAATACCATTATCACAAAGCAAATTTAACAAAATATAAAAGTAGTAATACCTTATTAGTCATATATATTATAATTGATAATACATTTATATTTGATAACAAGGGTGTAATTGGTAATTTGTTATTGACGAATTACCAATTTTATGTTATATTATGGTATGTATAGTTGAAAAACTTGGAAAACAGAAAAGGGGTGCTTATAATGAGTAAAAAGAAAAACAGGAAAAATATGTTTGATAAGTTTATGGCTATTTTCATTTGTGTAATAGTATTTGGTTTATTTGCAGCGGGATATGCAATGGAAATTTACGAAAATATTATCGTTCCAGTCATTGATGATTTAAAAGCAAAATCACCGTCAATATCTTTAGGAAAGATAGTTACTGAAAATGGTGATATTATAAACCCGGAAGATTTAGGAATACGAATAACGGAAGCATCTTATTTGTCAACTGACAGCGATGAAAAAATCGCTTTGTCAGTTGTACACCCAGATGATGAAGCTGCTAATGCGTTAACCTCTACTCAAGAAGTTAGCAGAGTTAAAAATATCAATGTTACAACCAATGGGGAAACAAACGAAATCACATCAGTAATTATAAATAATCCTATAAAAACCATTTCACCGCTAACATTCGCCGATGAGGAAACCGGAAATGATTATATTGGTATCAGTAATGAATTTATTGATGTTAAGTTTAAAGACGCAACCTTGAAATGCAAAATTATAGATGGCAAACTTTATGATGGTAGCGGAAAAACACTTCAATATATAATAACACTTGGGAAACTCGCTCCGAATGGGGAAAGAAAGACAATAGATTTAGGCAAACATAATGTTTTCCCTAATTCCCTTGACCCGCTTAATACATACCTCCATTTCCCTGCAAGAAAAACAGAAAATGGTTTTGTTGCATCTTTCCCAAACGGGTACACTATAGAAGACTTGGCTAAATACGGATACAGAACTTGGACTACCGTTGGCGTAAGAGATGATTATATCCTTAAAAGTGACGGCGAAGTTGTACTACCCGAGGAGTTCCTACCTGCTATATACTTAAAAATTCCGAATGACGAGTTAAAAAAAGCTACGCCCGAGGCAGAAAAAGTTACCCTTCCAAATTTTAATGATGTATACAAACCAATTGAGGGAAACATAAATATACCATCCAATGGAAACAATATATCAGAAGATATTTGGGATAAAATCAATAATAAATTGAAGAAGTGATTCTTGAAAATTAAATAAAATTGATGTATAATGGAGGGCATAACAAATGAAATATACAAACAGAATAATCGCTGTGATTATCGGCATTACATTACTCTCTACAACATTGCCAATTGGCGTGTTTGCGAGTGTTGAAGAGGCATCGATTCAAATTAACGAAAGCACAATTGCTGATGCCCCAAAAGATGTTGCAGAATCGAGCGAAATAATTACGATAGATGGAAATGAAATAGAAATATATAATTCGGTTACATACATAGAAAATCCGAATTTTTCAGTAAAATCTGTTATACTTAAAAATGCAGCAGGTGTCATTACCAACAGTATTGCGGCAAACGGAACACTCTACCAAGTTATCGTGACTAAAAAAGTGTCCGATGTAATCCCGGCAAAGATGATTGCCGCCGTTTATGATGACATTGGCAAACTTGTTAAAATGTCGGTATCGCACATAAGCGGAACAGGCACTATCAATTCTGATACCACTTACACCCTAAATATGCAGTTTAACCCGATTATAACGGAACACAAGCTTAAAATTATGATTTGGGATGATATGGACACGCTGGAACCTTTCGCCACACCTTATGATAGTGATATTATTATGATTGATACAGTATACAATAATACGATTGAGACGAGCGGACAGCAGCATAGTTACGAGTTTACCGTACCACAGGATGGAAATTATGCAATCTCTGCCCCAACAGGAACAGGAATAAGTGGAAGCCTTTATCATAGCAGTAATCCAACCACTCCGCTTGCAACTAAGAGCAATATGTCATCTACAAATAAACTTTTCGCGTATATGTCGCGTAATGAAGTATATACTATTAAGCTAACCAGCACGACAACAGGTATTTATAGCTTTATGCTTACCGCATCAACCGATGATAGCGCGATAACAACGCTGTCTCTGACAACCGCTGCTACCGCAAATATCGCCTACGTCGGCGGTTATGCTTATTATAAGTTTACACCGACAGACACCGCTACATATTTTATCGAGGCTTCCGGAAACATTTTGCCATTCGGAACACTAATTGACAGTAGCAACGAAACCTTGGCTTATGAGGATAATTTGGAATATGCGAACGAAATAAGCATATCCCATAATTTAACATCGGGGCAAACATATTATATAAAAATTGGTTCCAAGGCTCGGCAAATAGGCACGGCAAGTATATATATCAAGAAGGTTAAAGTCACCACAAGCGGTACAAATTCGGTTTCCTTTACAGGAAAACTTGGCACAGCGAGCAGTAAAAGGGTGGGCATTTCAATCTATGACCAAGCAGGAACATTAGTTAATATCTGGCAAGTAAACACAGTGTCGGGTGGCACCTTTTCATACAGTCTGACCCTGCCACTTTCGGGGAAAGGATATCAGTATATTATTAATCAAGCAGCTAACACAATCCCTGTTTATGGTACATTTGGGAGCGAAATGATTACTAATAAAATAAAGACTACAGTTGCCGCCAATGCCCCACCTGCGGCTACTGTATCAAGAACGTTCAGCCGAAGTAATCTGGCGGCAAACACTACATTCGGTGCAGATTTCACGATTAAAAACAATGACTCCGCAAATTCACAGGAAATATTTGTGGATTTCATTCTTTACAATTCGAGCGGAGAAATTGTCCGTTCTTGTGGGATGGGATATATATATGCACCAAACCAACAACAAGTACAACACACTGAGATGCAATTACCGTCTAATGTGAGCGGGCATACACTTAAAATCTTTATTTGGCAAGGAGCCAGTGTTTACAATAGTAGTCATATTCCGTTATACACATCTTACAGCGTTACCACTTCGGGTACGAGCACTCTGTCACTTCCAAGCGAAGAGTTGGATGAAGAAAGTATTGGTGAAACTGAGGTAACATCGTCCAATGAACTAATTGATACTGAAATTGACGAATCAATCATAGAGACGTATGAAGAAAAAAGAGATACATATCAAGCACAAACTGAAGGTTTGAATATTGTGCCAGCAGGTTTTGGGCAACTTGATCAAATTGATATGAATTATCAGGTGACATATGATGGCAAAAACACGGGAGGAGTGCTGAAATATGGCACTAACAATGTAAAAGTATTTTTTAAGAATAAGACAACCTCGTCAGTTACATTCGAACCCCTTGTACTTTGGGGAGAATATGACGAAAACGGCGACTTGCAGACCACATATTTCCAGTGGTGTGATCCTGTAACCGTTGCTGCGAAAGGACAGAACGGTGATGTTCTTACTATTGACTATAAAGTAAAAGCGCCTAATGGCACAGACTTCGCGTGTGGGTACTGGGCAATAAACAGTGACTATGATTACGTTTGCTTAAATCCGATTGCTATGCGGGTTGACGGATTATATCAAGGACAAGCGACTCCGTTGTTTTTCCAAGAAGCGGGCGGAGGGAAGTATATCTTCTGCAACAACAGAGAAGGTATAAAAAGGACAGATTTGGCTGACAGCAATAACCCTAATGGTGCAAGACTGCTCATGCACGAAAAAGGCTTGGGTAACGGGGAGTACGAGATGATGATTTCGCATAATAACGATACATCACTTGACACCAATCAGCAAACAGGGCAGCATTCATCGAACGGCACGGGTGGTTTTCCCATTTTTGTTGATGCTCAGTTTTATGACCCATATGGTACGGCAAGAATTGAGATTGAATCAGCGGCATATTACATACCAACAGGGAAAGTTGACCCATACTTAGGCGGGCCGTTGAGTTATGCTTGTATACCAGCATATGCAAATTACCGCAAGATACAAATTGTTGATTTGGCACTTAATAACCCATATAATCCTCAAACTGTTATGAAGACAAAAAATTCAACAACAAAATATATACATAATTTTTCAGAAAGTAACTCGCTTTGGGCAGGAGATGTTTTTGTTAATAATGTATATACATCAGTACCAAACGGCTATGTTATGTATATGGTATTAAAGTTCAGAATAGTTAATTCTAATGGCGTAGAAGTTAACGTGGCAGCTTTTAGAGACAATGGAAACGGTCTGAATAACCGATTTAGTAATTATCAAGCGGGAGGTGATCCTTATGTTACCGCCCCGTTCCAAAAGGATTACCAATACAAGGGCATTGCCGATACATTGCCATTGGTTGAAAGTCATGTGATACTTGCGTTTGATGACACTACTCAAAACAATTCAAGTCTGCCTGTTACCGTATTTAATGCGTTTGAACCCGGGGGTCGGCAGGTCAATTGGTGGAAAACTCAACTAAATCCACAGGCAGACAGTTACAATGCGGACTTTTGCGCAGAATCAGATATGATAAAGATACGATACAACGATCCGACAAAGCGAGACGCTTACGGAATATCTTACAGCGGAGCAAAAGACGGAACATGGCAATTTGATGTGTTCCACAGTGATACATATCAGTTTCCGGCAAACAGAAATTCAAGCAATAACCCAAATTATATATTGCCGCGACCGACAATTCAAGGTTCATCAAGGGGTAGCAGCAATGTAAATGAAGCGGCTAATTTGGCGAATTATGGGGTTGTAACGAGGTATTATTATCGTATAAGGAATTATGGTGTTGTGGACAAAAGTATAAAAATCAATTTGGAAACAAGATCTAACAATGTTATTATCGCCAGATATATAACATCTAACCCTCAAGACCAAAACGATCCAAGCAACATTATATTTGCCAAATATAAAGGCGAGATTAACCCTCCCCTACCCGCTGCCAACGATACCGTCTTTTGGGTTGACGCATTTGCAGGCTATGAAACATATTTTTGCATTGATATAATTCTTCCAACAGGCAATGCGGGCGGCATGAAAAATGAAGTTGTTGTCACGAATTAAATATTTCATGAAAGGTAAGGTGCATAATATGAACAAAAAAAGGCTTTTAAGTGTTTTGATTACGATAAACGTTGTTTTATCGTGCTTCTCTGCTTATGCGCAAGCAACGGATATTAAATACGACATGATTAGAAATAGTTACGCAAGCATTAACGACTGCGCATATAACGGTTCTGTTTATGTTTTCGTAGGGGATGCCGGGTTTATTGCAGTTTCAAATAGTTTAACCAGCTTGACGGAAATTCCGGATGTTTGTTATAGCCGCATTGAAAAAATAGTATGGGACGGAAGCAATTTTGTTTTTATCAGTAGCAATTATGCATACCGTTCCCCTGATGGGTATTCGTGGACAAAACAGCCTTGCGCCTTTGCCGGAGATACCTTATTGCACAAGGACGGAAAATATGTTGTGAAAACACCGGGAGACTATACGGGTCTTATTGCGTTTGATAAAATAGGTTATACCACCGATTTTACGGATTTCACGGAAATAGATATTAATTATGAGGAAATATTGCCGAACGGACTAAAAACAACGCGCATGTCTCCGTGGAATATATCTATTGTCAACGATTTGTTTTTCGCTGTAAATGATGATACGGTTTTTTGGTCTTCCGATTTAACAACATGGAATGAATTGCCAAGGTTTTCCGAAGACGGAGGCGCCGACTTATCTATAGTTTACTTTAATAACTCTTACAAAGCATATTCTTGGAGGTCAGAGTATAATATTTCTTGTTCTACCTTGAATACACTGGAGGACAAGGAATGGGCTGTTGCAAAAATTGATGTAATATCACACAAAAACTTAGACAGATCATATGGACTTCAAATAATGCAAGTAAACAATACCCTTTATTTTGTCGGTGACAGATGGTATACCTATAAATCTACAGACGGCGAGAGTTTTATTGAATTACCAGTTGTTGATGCAAAATGTATACAAGCGGGTGATAATATTGTTACATTTTCTATGATTGGATTTTCTGTTTTTAACACAAATACGGAAGAATGGACGAACTATGATTATAAACAAAACTATTCTGATGTAGCTTATCCCGATAGAAACTTTTATTGGACGGGGAGGGAATATGTAAAATATTTTGGCTTGGAAAATCAAGTACAATTGACTATTGATAAACAGAATTATACCACATTGGATATTTCGCCCGATAGTCATTCAAGACTTATCTACGGAGGATTTCGAAAAGTCTTTTTGTGGACAGGCGAAAATTATATGATACGCAATGAAGGTGTAGGGTCAGCGGTATGGCTATATGACAGCAATTTTAACTTTATAACGGTTTTTGAGTTTGAAGGCGATGCACTTGATATGTCCTATTGTAATGGAAAATATTATGTAAGAATAGGAAAATGGGACAACAGCAGCACCGCTAATATTGAATATTGTAAAGCCATTTATTCGTCAGAGGATTTTAAAGATTGGACTGTTGAAGAAGGCTTAACTACAGTACCCATAACCAATAATATAAGCACCATAATCGCCAAGCGTGAATGGTACGATTATATCAATTCGGCAGGCTCAAACATAAGCGGATATGAAATAAAGACAGGAAATTCAGCATTTATACCTACCGTTTATGAAACAGAAACAGCGGAACGATGGATGGCAGTTATGGAAGGCATATATGTTTCGCTGATGAAAGATACCAATGATAGACTCTATCTTGGGTTTTCAAATGATGGAG
>JAAZFB010000506.1 GCA_012511915.1 Clostridiaceae bacterium | reverse complement strand
GTGTATAACATTATAGCCGCATATGCCGCAGCAAGGCTTTGCAGTTTTGAGCTTGCTGATATTAATGATATCTTGGCAAAGTATAAGCCGCAAACAGGCAGAATGCAACAGTTTAATATCGGCAAAAATGTTATACTCAATTTAGTAAAAAACTCTGCCGGGTTTAATCAGACAATATCAACCTTATTAAATGATAAACGAAAAAAAGATATAATTATCGCAATAAACGATAATGCTCAAGATGGCAAGGACGTTTCATGGCTGTGGGATGTGCAGTTTAAATTACTGGATAACGCCCAAATCGGCAACATTATTACAAGCAGTATCAGGTGTGATGATGTGTCGGTATGCTTGAAATACTTTGGGCTTGAGAATGTAAAAAAAGTATGTGATATAAAAGGTGCAATCACACAGGGGTTAAAGACGGAAAATGATGTGTTGTATATTATTGTCAACTATACCGCTTTGTTTTCTGCTAAAAAAATACTAGATGGTGATGATTTTGAAGATTAAGATAGGATATGTTTACCCGGACCTCTTTGATTTAAACGGGGACAGGGGTAATGTTTTGGCTATGGAAAAAAGACTTTTATGGCGGAATATTGAATGCGAAGTAAAAAGGTATTTAATAAATGACGCGATAGAGTTTTCAAAGTTAGATATTATCTATATCGGTGCGGGTCCAACCAATCGCCAACTGTTGGCATGTGAACAGCTTAAAAAACAAAGAACCGATTTTTTAGAATATATATAAGCTAATGGAGTTGTTACTGCGATCTGTTCCGGATGTCAGCTATTGGGACAATATTTTAAAATCGAAGGTAAGCTGTCAGAGGGCTTGGCTTTTGTTGACATGTTTACCGAAAGCGGCAAAAACAGGCTTAGCGGTAATGTTGTTTTGAGACCGCAACTGTTTGAAAGTGTGATTGTAGGGTTTGAAAATCACAGTTCCATGACATATATCGGTGATAACATGCCGTTGGGCGCAGTTGTTTGTGGTGGTGGAAATAACGGGCAAGACAATACCGAGGGGATAGTATATAAAAATGTGATAGGCACTAATCTTTATGGCCCTGTATTACCTAAAAACCCCATTCTCTGTGATTATATTTTGAAATCAGCACTGAACAGACGTTATGGGGAGTGCTCTGTTGAACCGCTGGACGATACGATAGAAAACGCTGCAATCGAGTATATCACAAATCGTTTTTACGCCAAAAAAGGTGAGGAAAATGTTTATTGAGAATACACAACATTTTGATTTAAAACAAACATTCGAATGTGGGCAATGTTTTCGCTGGAATGAACAACAAGACGGCGAATATATTGGCGTAGTCGGCAATTATGTGATGGGTGCAAAAAATGTTAACGGCGGCATTGAAATTATTTGTGCTGACGACTTTTTTGCCGCACAGTATTTTGATATGGATGGCGATTATGCTAAACGGAAGAATAAATTGCAATGTGATGAAATTATCGTAAAAGCAATAACGAACGGCCACGGTATACGTCTTTTAAAACAGCAGCCTTGGGAAACACTTGTATCTTTTATTATTTCCACAAATAATAACATACCGCGGATAAAAAAGATAATAGAGCTTTTATGCGAAAATTTTGGTGATAAACTTATACATAGTAATAAAATATACTATTCATTCCCCACAGCTGAAACACTTGCCGAGCTTAATGTCACTGACCTTGCCGTTATACGTTGCGGATATCGCGATAAATTTATTATTGATGCCGCCAAAAAGGTTGCCTCGGGTGAAATAAATTTGCAAAAGATTAGTAATATGAGCT
The DNA here is from genome assembly GCA_012511915.1 of Clostridiaceae bacterium. GTDB lineage: Bacteria > Bacillota > Clostridia > Monoglobales > Firm-18 > JAAZFB01. The sequence goes on along the minus strand of JAAZFB010000506.1, from coordinate 1,362 downwards.
TGGAACAGGGCAGATCAGAGCTAAAAAAAGTAACAGGCGTTGGTGATAAAGTAGCCGAATGTGTTTTGCTGTTTGCATATCAAAAGTATGACGCATTTCCGAAAGACGTTTGGGTCAAGCGTGTTTTTGACAGGCTGTATTCGGTGGACGAAGAAGATATTGATTCGTTTGTGCGAGATAAATTTGGGGATTTGTGCGGTTTAGCGCAGCAATATTTGTTTTATTATGGTAGGCAGTTGTTGTAGTCAAAACTGTTTTGCCAATTAAATGGATTTTTTTATTGTAATATGATAAAATGAAAAGGGTGATTTGATGTATTCTGCTTTTATTTTAACAAATCAATCTACGGACAAAATGCGGTCGGAACAACCTAAAGTATTGCACCAAATATGCTTTAAAAGTATGATAAATTGGGTTTTGGACGCATTGCCGAGCACCTCTTTCAAAGTGGTGATTGCGGACAGCGAAAGCATAAAAGATGACATTTCCGAGCAAACAAAGTTTGTTTTTCAAAAACCGCAGGAGGGTATTTTGCATACTATATCGCAGGCGCGAAATGGGGGGCAGCAATACAGCGATGTTTTAATTATTAACGGTGATATGCCGCTTATTACAAATCAAACGCTAAAGGCGGCATATGAATTACATACTTCAAGCAAAAACACTGCTACGATCTTGACCGCGACAATGGGAAATTATACCGATGGTTATCGCATTGTACGGGATAAACACGGCAGTATTAACAAGGTTATTACACTAAACAAAAAGCCGTCATCACCTGCACCAACTTATGAAATAAGCCCGGGTGCATATTTTATTCGTGCAGGGCAGTTTTATTCGGCAACGAAAGCAGTTGTAGCAAAGGATAATTCATGCAACAACTATTTTAAAAAAATTATAGAGTATTTAATTAAGAACAACGAACAGGTTGGGACATTTAATGTAGAAGACAACAGCGAATTAATGAGTATCAATGACAGGCAAGAACTATCGTTGGCTAATGAAGTTATGAGGATGCGAATAATTAAAAGCCATATGAAAAAAGGTGTTACTTTCATATCCCCCGAAACCGCACATATAGGCGGGGACGTTGTTATTGTTTGCGATACTATTATTATGCCAAACACAATTATACAAGGTAAAACGACTATCGGAAAGGCAAGTATTATCGGTCCGAATTCAAATGTAGTTAATTGTTTGGTAGGCGATAATGTTGAAATTAACTGCTCGGTTGTGATGTCAAGTAAGGTTGGCAATAATACGCATATCGGACCGTTTGCATACATAAGACCGGCTTGTGATATTGGTGAAAATTTTAAAATCGGGGATTTTGTCGAAGAAAAAGATTCAGTTATAAAAGAC
>JAAZFB010000505.1 GCA_012511915.1 Clostridiaceae bacterium | reverse complement strand
TTGATTTCAAAGTGTATAATTAGGGTAACAAAAAGAAGGGCTGATTTGATGACCTTTTATAAGCTTAAAAAAACCAATTCGCCGAAAATACCGGATACCAATACCCCGCTTATTGATAGATTAATAATTGGAATAGGTGAAGTATCCGAAATCACAGGAGTATCTGCTCGTCAACTTCGCTACTGGGAGAGTAAAGGCATAATTGGATCAGCCAATAGTACTATCTGTAGTAACCGTAAGTATGATTATGCCAGTATCGAAAAAATTATATTCATTAAAAACTTGCTTGATGAAGGGTACACCCTTGAGGCTGCTGCTAAAAAACTTGAAGAGCGACTTGCCAGGACTGGGTCAATTTTAGAGCAGATGGAGCAGGCAACCCCTCGGTGGGTGGACAGCAGTGGCGAGTTTGGTAATGGAATTGACAATACTATTGGCTCGCGCCGGATAATTGATGGCAAAGAGTATTTATGTATTGGTATTGCCAATTATTTGCCAGCCAATGAACAAATAATGATTCTGCTGCCAGAAGACAAAAACCTAACTCAGTTAATTGCAGACCACATTGATCTTTAGAATTAGCTTTTTTAGATCACCTTTGCTTGAGAAGAGGGAGTCAGAATAGGCATTTATGAGCACACTATCTAGATGTGCTTTTTTCATGCAATGTTTTTCCCGGAAGTAAATGACCGAAAATCACCATTTTATTCCAGGCATTTCAAGTTAAGATAGGTGTCCTCTTTGATGATGCGGCCATCGCTCATGACCAGATAACGGTCAGCACGCTGGGCTAGTCCGGGGTTGTGAGTGACCATGATGAAACTGGTATTAAACTCCCGGCTGATGGTATATACATAGAAGCGACATTGATAATATCATCCAGGACTTGCGTGTAGTTGTGCAGGAGCTTGTCGGGGTACACCCCCCCTCCTCTACCAAAATGCTTAAATATAGGCGTTTGTAGCAAGTTGGGTAGAGCACACAAGGGGACGGTTCTGCTGTGTCATTTATGCCTTTCGAACAATGTGGAATGGCGGGCCGGTTATCCTGCAAATTTGACGCGGGTTAATCCAACGTTTCTCGAATCATCATCTACGCATACACTCTTAAATCTATCTTGAAACACATATCCTCTTCTTTCGTATTTCTATTTGTCTCAATAAACCTTCACCCAAACACAAGAGAACCGTTCCTTTGTGTTCAGAAAAACTCTACAGCCACTGTTGAAAAACATTTCAATGGTGGCTTTTTGTTGTCTGCTGTAGAAGCGGGTTGTTTTTTGAGTTTTTGTAGACATGAAAAAGATTCGACCCGGTGTCAACCATAGGAACCCAGAGATGTGCAAAGGTCTGAAGTAGCGGTTGTTCACGCAAAGCAATTATAACCAAATGTTATATATAGTAAAAAAATAAAGGATATATAAATATTTAGTTGAATATAATTAAATGAAGCAATTATCTGTACGCAAATGATACGGAATTAACGGTTATCTAGGTGAGACTTTTGCACATTCTCTAAGAC
>JAAZFB010000504.1 GCA_012511915.1 Clostridiaceae bacterium | reverse complement strand
GCATCTTGTGTTAAAATATCCATGCGATAGCTTCCTCCGATACAATGTTTTTGTAGATATTAACATTATATCATTTCGGGAGAAGTCTATCGCTTTTATTTGTTACCCATGTATTGTATCATAACATTCCCATTTTTATCAAAAACTTAAAAAAGAAGCAAAAACCATTGCATTATATTACCTTTCTGTGATATAATAAATTTTAACTAATTTTTTTGTATGTAAGCTTTGTGTAATGAAAGGAAATGAGCAAGAATGGGGAAGTATTATATTACAACGCCTATCTATTATCCAAGTGGTAGACTGCATATCGGTAATGCATATACCACCGTTGCGGCGGATACCGTTGCGCGGTTTAAAAGGATTATGGGTTACGAGGTTTTCTTTTTAACAGGGACGGATGAGCACGGGTTGAAAATCCAGCAAAAGGCGCAACAGGCCGGAAAACTCCCGAAAGAGTATGTCGATGAAATTGTTGCGGGTATTATTGAGCTGTGGAAAGTGTTAAATATTTCATATGACAAGTTTATTCGCACCACAGATGATTATCATATAAGCGCAGTTCAAGGTATTTTTGAGAAATTGTATAATAACGGTGATATATATATAAGCGAGTATGAGGGATGGTATTGCACCCCGTGCGAAACATTTTGGACAAAAACTCAGCTTGGGGAAAAGAGGGTTTGTCCGGATTGCGGCCGCAGTGTTCAGCATGCAAAGGAAGAAAGCTATTTCTTTAAAATGTCTAAATATCAAGACAGGCTTGTTGAACATATCGAAAACAATCCTGATTTTATTCAACCTACCACAAGACGAAACGAAATGATTTCGTTTATAAAATCAGGTCTTGAGGACTTGTGCGTGTCACGTACAACTTTTGACTGGGGCATTAAAGTGCCTTTTGATGAAAAGCACGTTGTTTATGTTTGGTTAGATGCACTTACAAACTATATAACTGCATTGGGGTATCCCGATAATACCGATTTGTATCAAAAGTTTTGGCCTGCTAATGTACATTTGGTGGGTAAAGATATTGTTCGGTTTCATACCGTTATATGGCCGGCAATACTAATGGCGCTTGAGGTGCCTCTGCCAAAGCAGGTTTTTGCACATGGCTGGTTGTTGTTAGACGGCGGTAAAATGAGCAAAAGCCGAGGTAATGTTGTCGACCCTGTAGTATTGGCAAACAAGTACGGGGTTGATGCTGTGCGCTATTATATTTTGCGTGAGATTGCTTTTGGTGCTGACGGTAACTTTTCAAACGAGCTTATGATTAACAGGATTAATTCAGACCTTGCAAATGATTTAGGCAATTTACTCAGCAGAACAGTTGCAATGGTTATAAAATATTTCGATGGTCATATCAGCGGCGGGGACGAACAAACAGAATTTGATGATTCATTAAAAAATATAGCGCTTGAAACGGACGAGATAAGCAGCGAGCAAATTGATAAGTTGTTATTATCAGGGGCCTTGGAAAGTATTTGGAAGTTTATTTCTCGCACAAATAAATATATTGACGAAACAACACCCTGGGTGCTTGCAAAAGATGAAAAACTACACCCGCGCCTGCAACAGGTATTGTATAATTTGTGTGAAAGCATACGCCTTATTGCAGCATATATCCAACCCTTTATGCCACAGACATGCGAAGAAATCCATAAGCAATTAGGCACTGATGATACTGACAGGTGTTGGAACAATTATGGTGTTTATAACGTAATAAAAGGTGAAACGCTTTTCCCGCGTATAGATTTGGAAAAGGAGCTTAAAGAGCTTGAAAACCTAACTGTTTGACAGCCATGCCCACTATGAGGATAAACGGTATGATAAAGACCGTGAATCGGTATTACAAAAAGTATTGCAGAGCGGAGTGGGGTATGTTGTAAATGTTGGCTCTGACATAAAAACATCAAAACAGAGTATTACACTCTCAAATGACTATCCTTTCGTCTATGCAACGGTCGGTGTTCATCCGCACTATGCCGAAAATATCACGCAAGCTGATTTAGCAACTCTCGAACAGCTTGCAGGTAAACCCAAGGTGGTTGCAATAGGCGAAATAGGGCTTGATTATTATTATGATAACAGTCCGCGCGATATACAAAGATACTGGTTTGAACAGCAACTGACTTTGGCACAGCGGTTAAATATGCCCGTTGTTATTCATACCCGAAAAGCCATTGAGGATACATTAAAGATTGTACAGGCAAGCAGGGTAAAGGGCGTTTTTCATTGTTTTTCAGAAAGTGCAGAAATAGCAGAACAAGTAGTAAAAATGGGGTTTTATATTTCATTTGGCGGCACGCTGACATACAAAAATGCACGGCATGCCGTTGAGGCGGCAAAAGTTACTCCTTTGGATAAAATAATAATCGAAACGGATTGTCCGTATTTACCGCCGGAAGGGCACAGGGGAGAGCGTAATGACAGCTCGCTTATGCGTCTGGTATGTGAAAAGCTTGCCGATATAAAAGGTGTCTCTTTTGAAGAGGCGGCACATGCAACATTTGAAAATGCAAAAAGAGTATATAATACTATATC
>JAAZFB010000503.1 GCA_012511915.1 Clostridiaceae bacterium | reverse complement strand
GAGAACACTTATTTGATTACAGCGAAACCGCAGCTTGCTGAAGAAATAAGCGAACATTTACAGGCACGAAAGCATAAGATGATTACTGTGCAGGGAGAGAGACTGCAGGTTATTTCATTGGCACTTGCTTCGCAAGAATGTGAAAAGCTGGGAATCTGTTTTTCCCGGGATGATCTTCAGCAACTTTATGCCGGGGGTTTGACGATCATTCCGCGCATTAGGTCATGGAATAGAACCAATGAAGAAGACTTGGTGTCGTTGGTACAAGCCCTAGGAAAAATTCAGGGGATTTCCATGATTACCTTCAATGAAGAGGCTGTGCCGGGTGATATAAAATCTTTGGCTTATAAGCTGGAAGGTTTAAACGTGCCGGTGGGGATGTTTGAGTTTTATCCTCAGCAAGGACTGACGAATTTAGCGCAGTTACTGGGGAAAAATGCGGTGCGTATTCATTGTATAAATGAAGGGGAGCTCAAAAAATACAACGAACAATCAGCTGTGGAGCGTTTTAATCTTGCTGTGTCGGAAAGAAACATGCGGGCTCTTTATTTGCGCTTTTTTGGCATGGAACAACCGGAGAACGCACTGGACAGAGGATTAAAATTTGTCACGCAGGTTAAGAATAATCTGTTGCAGGCTGGATTTCAAATCGGGGCAGTGCAAGATTTGCCCGGGATACCATATTCGCGGTGGTTGATTTTGGCCGTCGGTTTAGGGGTGCTGGGAGGAGGCTTACTTTTTCTGAATCGGTTCGTGTCGCCCGGCTGGACTGCGCTTTTAGGCTTGGTTGGTTTAATAGGGTGGGCAGGTTTGCTTTTTGTGCAGCCATTATTGGCGCGCAAGCTTTTTGCCCTGGCGGCGGTAATTATTTTCCCGGTGGTTGCTGTTACTGCGCTGGTCGAAGAGAAAAAAAGGACATTAATAGAAGCGGTAACCGCCTTTTTGAAAATGGTGGGAATTAGTGGGATCGGTGCGCTGCTGATGACAGGCCTTTTAGCTGACAAAGCCTTTATGTTAAAACTTGATCAGTTTAGCGGCGTAAAAGTGGCTCATGTGGTGCCTTTGCTCATTATTCCCTTGTACTTTTTCTTGAAGGATAGTGGCAAACAGCTCCTGACCAAGCTGAAAAAAGTCTTGGCCGCGCCTTTGCTGGTTTGGTATGCGCTGGCCGCTTTAGCGTTGCTGGTTATTTTGGTAATTTATCTTCTGCGTACGGGTAATGAGGCCGGAATATTGGTTAGTTCTTGGGAAAATAAAATGCGAGAATTATTGGATACACTACTCCTGGTACGACCCAGGACGAAGGAATTTCTGGTCGGCCATCCGTTTATGCTTATTTTACTTTATTTTGGCTATACTCATAGAAAAATGCCCTTACTTATCTTGGGGGTAATCGGACAAATCTCTTTAGTCAATACTTATGCTCATCTACATACTCCCTTAATGATATCCCTCTTGCGTTCTGTGCATGGTCTTTGGTTGGGGATTTTGTTCGGTGTTTTATTAATTCTCATGATCAAAGCAACGGCTACTTGGTTAGCGGGGAGGCTTGCCGATGGCTAAAATCGTTTTATCGGGCTATTTCGGCTTTAAT
>JAAZFB010000502.1 GCA_012511915.1 Clostridiaceae bacterium | reverse complement strand
TTACTCCACTGTCTAAAAATTTAATACTTGCTGTAATCATGCCTATCTCTCCATTTCCTTGTGTTTAGTTGTCCTTGATTTTTCCGCGCCGGAAATCTTTAACAATGCTTTCATTGTATTTATGTTTGATTCGACAAAGTCACAGGTTTTGTTTATAAAGCTGTAAGCGCAATCCTTAAATTCAGGAGTATCTATATCCACAAGGGTTTGTTTACAGCAACTGCCCAAATAGTCGAAGAACTTATTTTTGTCTTTAAATTTTGCCGCCTCTTTGACATTCTCATAGCTGATGTTGTTATATACAAGCTGTCCGCCTGCATAACTGTCGGGATTATAATATACCATTGTTACGGTTTGACTTTGGGGTGAAACATAAAACTTATCCTTTTGAAATTCATTATGGAGATGAAGAATAAAGGCTTCATTTTGTTCTTTTTCCGAAAACACAGGGATATATTTTGCACCTTGTCGCTCCATTTTCTCTGCAAATTCGCAAATATGAAAAACATTATGTCCTACCTTTGTATGGTAATCATCAATATATGTACATTTGCGTATAACCTTTTCGCCACCCAAAAATGTTAATTCAATATTTCCACCATCAGGAATGGTGAATAAATCGTTATATTGGCTATCTATAAATCGTATCGTTTTATCTTTCATAATTATCGCTCCATTTCCTTGCTTTTTGGCTTTGGGGTTTGCTCTGCCCGTTTAGCCTCAAGAAGTTTCAACTTTTCCGCCACCCACTTAGGATAATGTTCGGGTTTTAATACACCTTGCACATCATATCTTTCAAAACGGGTATGCTCACCGGAATATACATAATTACAAAATACAGCATTTCCCCTTGCGTTGGCACGGGAACCGTTCCCACCCGTGACATATACAATTTGGCTGGCAGCATGGCGGTGTTCGGGGCGAAGCACATTTGCTTTTATAGCAACAACCTTTCCCTCAATACTTTCGTTATAAATATTAGGGTAACACATATCAGAGGTAATCACTTCAAAGGGAATATTCATTTTATCTTGCTCTGCGTTTACTTGTTCCACCTGCTGTGTTAATCGTTGTACAAATAATTCCGCAATCTCAATATAACTATTGCTAATCATACAATTGTCATAGCGTTCAAAAAGCTCATTGTAGGTATAGTCTGCAACCATATAACAATGTCCGTCTTTAGCTTGCATATTTTCACCGATTACAATTTCCTTATTGCCGATATGAATTGCCTCTATAATGGTATAATCTCCTGCCACTCTTTTTTCTTTGTCCATATAACTCTACCTTTCCGGCTCATGCCGATGTTTCTTTTTTATCATGGGTTTATTCAATGGTTTTTCTGTGTCACCTTGAGCAGGAACAGGCGGCAAGGCATCAATGGACTGTAAATAACTGATTTCATCACTTACCCGACTGTATAAGTCTAACTTTGCCGCATAAAAGTCGTCCATGTATTTTCCCCAGTAATAATCATCACCATTTTTACATTTCCAAGTGACATACTTTGAGCCACCGTTTGGATTTTCCCCTAAAACAAATTCTGTCTTTCCTACAAATATGCTCTCTATAATTTTATAACCTTGATTAGTTCGCTCGCCCATAAATCTACACCTCCAAAATATTAAAACCGCCCCTTATAATAAAAAGGCGGTTTAGCGTTCATGTTCACGTTGTTTTTTCCTATGCCAATCCTCAAGCAGTTTCAACATGGTATTTTCCATCTGCTGTGCGGAATAGTGTTTAGGAAAATACTTTCTTAATTTATCCTCTTTAAAAGTGATTTGCACCTTTTCCGGTTTCTGTTCTTGCATAATGGAGTCCATCACATCAACATTTAAGCGACCTTCCTCTGCAAACTTGCGTATTTTAGAAGCCTGTGCAATAGAGGGAGAGGTTTCCTCTTTTTCTATAACTTTTATAAGGTCTGCCTGTTCCTTTGAGCCTAAGTAGGAAATTTCAACAGCCGCATTTAAGGCAATCTTCTTATCATCTACCATTTCAAGCAGGGGATCAATCAGATTGGTAA
>JAAZFB010000501.1 GCA_012511915.1 Clostridiaceae bacterium | reverse complement strand
TTTTATACATGTAACCGCCGGATTTGGAGATGTGGGCTTTAGCGGGTATTGGACGCTCGAGATGTTCTGCGTACAGCCCATTGTTATCTACCCCGGTATTGACATCTGCCAGATATACTACCATACAATTGAAGGCGAATATGACCTGTATAAAAGCAACAAGTATCAGCACAACAAAGGCATCCAGCCCAGCCTTCTTTATAAGGACTTTGAATAATAACAAATAATCCAATACTTAAAAACTAATATTTGACAATAATACAAACGTGTCATATACTACTTAGTATTTTACTAATTTACTAAATGAGGTGTAATTATGAACACGCCAACTTCACTAAAACATAAGCCTGTAATTGTTGTGGATAATTATGAGAATGTCGACGGTCGAAAAGCATATAATACCGATGCAAAGTCTTTATCGCTCGGTCTTGCGCAGTGGAATGACCGAGGTAAAGTAGATATATCCGCCAAAGTCTGGCGCTATACCGGCGAAAAATGGTCGCGTCAATCCGAAGAATTGCCTTTACACAGGGTTCTTGACCTTGCGATTCTCATATTGAGGGCAAAACAGTATTTTTCCGAAGCTTACAGAATTCCCGGCTTTTATGATGCGGCAAAGCCGCTGATTGACAGAATCGGTTTGCAGGGCGACGCAATGAACGTTGCGGTCTGCACCGACAATCCGATGATAAATGAAGATATCAGCCTGTTTATGCAAGCATTGAGTAATGACGATGAGCTTATTTCCGAAAGGCTGCACGTACTTGCTTCAATCCTGAAAGAGATGGGGTTCTAAAAAGAAGAGCATCATTATTCTGACTTTGGTATATAAAACGTATTTTGCTCTCGCAAATAGACGTGAGACAAGGAGTAATCTTAGCTTATGTCTATTTTATTTGAAATACAGCCGATTATCACTGTTTATGGCGAACTATGTATAATTATGTCCGTTTTTGTCCCGTTATTTTGCATTTACTTAATTTATATGATAACCTTATTATCATAATTTAGGTTGAAGATTGGAAGGAAGTAGATATGGATGCAGGATTCTCGCAAAATAAAAGTTGGGATAGGGTTTGCGACAGGGCGCAGAAGCTTTCGCAAAATCCTTAGTACTTATGTCTACAACTGGCGTGAATGCGGATTGAATAACCTTGACAAATACACGTTGTCCCTTATTGTCGCATATGACCTGAACTATTCCAACACTCGGACGATACACTATACAAACATCAAGCCCGAGCTTTACAAGACTATTGACGACGCATGCTTTATAGGCAAGACCCGGATCAGAAACGAGATCACCAACCTTATTGATCGCAGAGTAATTGATATAAATGAAGCTATGCTGCTTTTCGGAAACGAAGGGTACTCGGTAAAGAGAAACCTGGTATTATACTTCGCTTTGAAAAAGAAACTTGATTATCTGTTATTCTTGGATGATGACGAATACCCGCTTGCGGTCACAAAAACGCGGCAAACTGCTCTTTGGAGCGGCCAGCACGTCTTAAAATGCCATCTTGAGCATATAGGCGGTGCGGATATTACAAATGGGCATCATTGCGGCTATATATCACCGATCCCATATATAGAATTTAATGATGTAATGACCGAGGAAGTCTTTAAGACATTCATTGAAGCTATCAGCAACGATATAATTAACTGGGATAACATTAAAAAGGTTATGAACAACGGAGGTGTAACCTACGCCGATACCGAGGTGCTCATAAACAACCGGGCAGAGGAAGTGCCTGAAATAAACAAGGCTAAGTTCATATCAGGCGCAAATCTATGTATCAACCTAACGGATCCGGGCAGGGTTAAGCCGTTCTATAACCCGCCGGGAGCAAGAGGTGAGGATACATTCCTCAGCACCTCCCTCAAAGAACATAAGGTAATAAGGGTTCCCTGCTATACCTTCCATGACGGTTTTTCCACATACCAGCATATTATGGATGGGGTTTTACCCATAAACCTCCGGTATATTCGTGCAAACAGTGATCGGATAATAAACAGGTTTTACCGTGCTTGCGTCGGCTGGGTAAGGTATAAGCCGCTTCTTTTGTACATTACACAGCGCGAGAATTATAAGGCAAGGATGGCGGATATTAAACTAAAGCTGGAGTCTTCCCTGCCTAATGTCTGTGCTTATTTCAAGCGCAACGAGTTTATGAATATCTTGAGAGAATTTGAACGTTACCAGTTTAATGTGGAGAAACATTACCGGCAGTTTAACCAAGTGCAGCAAATATGGTCGAAAGTGATAAACCATTTAATGGAAAATGCCTGATCATATATGATCGGGCTTATCT
>JAAZFB010000054.1 GCA_012511915.1 Clostridiaceae bacterium | reverse complement strand
TATTTATTCCATCATGCTGCGTTGGAAGAACCCGTCAATACATAAAGTATTAACGGAACCTTCCGCCTTGCCTGACGAAAAAAATCCTAAGTTTTTTTAGTTGTCTTTTAATTGAGGATTAGTATAACAACTGTAAACTGAAAACTTTACGGATGCCGCTATTGACGAAAAGTAACTAAAATGTTACAATATCAACTGGAAATTGAAAAACAGAGGAGATACGGTTTTTATGGACTATAACGAAATGGCAATAAAAAGGCACAGACAATGGCAAGGTAAAATCGAAGTTTCTGCACGTTGTGAGTTAAATAATAAGGATGATCTATCAATTGCATACACTCCGGGCGTTGCCGCCCCATGCCTTGAAATAGCAAATGATATTGATTTGTCTTATACATACACCCGAAGGGGTAATTTGGTTGCGGTTGTAACGGACGGGACGGCGGTTTTGGGTTTGGGTGATATAGGCACTGAGGCGGCTATGCCGGTAATGGAAGGTAAATGCGTTTTGTTTAAACGCTTTGGCGATGTAGATGCCTTTCCTCTTTGCATACGGTCAAAGAGTGTAGATGAAATTGTAAATACCGTTAAGCTGCTTGCAGGCTCTTTTGGCGGAATTAATATAGAAGATATGTCTGCCCCAAGATGCTTTGAAATAGAAAGAAGACTAAATCAGGAGTGCGATATTCCATTTTTTCACGATGACCGACACGGTACCGCTGTTGTAACGCTTGCCGCAATGATTAATGCGCTAAAAATAACCGGCAAAAAAATTGAAGACATTTCAGTTGTTGTAAATGGCTCAGGCGCTGCCGGAATTGCTATCACTAAATTGCTTATGAGTATGAACCTTAATAAGGTAATTTTATGCGATACAAAAGGTGCGATTTATGACGGACGAGAGGGTTTGAGTGAAATCAAGGCGGAGATGGCAAAAATTTCGAACCTGCAAAAAAAGAGAGGTCTATTAAAAGATATTATTGTGGGTGCAGATGTATTTATAGGTGTATCCGCTCCTGGTGTGCTTACCTCTGATATGGTAAAAACAATGGCAGAAGATCCGATAATTTTTGCTATGGCAAACCCCGTGCCTGAAATTATGCCGGATGAGGCAAAAGCAGCGGGCGCAAAAATTATAGGTACAGGCAGAAGTGACTTTCCAAACCAGATTAACAACGTGCTTGCTTTCCCCGGTATTTTCCGCGGTGCACTTGATGTACGGGCAAGCGATATAAATGATAGTATGAAGATTGCAGCCGCAAAGGCAATTGCGGATTTAGTAGGCAAAGACGAATTGTGTTGTGATTATTTAGTACCCAATTCCTTTAACGCAAAGGTAAAAGATGCTGTTGCATCGGCGGTGGCAAAGGCGGCGGTGGCAACGCAAGTTGCTAAAGGCAACTTGCGTTATACTATTCCTCATTTAAAATACTGACAAACTTTTTTGTCAATATCGGCCGCAATCAGCGGCCGTTATAAGGAAAATAGTATTTACTAATTCGCAATTAACGAAATTTTTCTAACGCGAATTAGTATTAATTGAGAAAATCGTTCTTTTCTATATATTTTCTGTGGTTATTTTTATTAGTGTTTAGTATAAAAAGGGGCTGACACATGATAGTGTGTCAGCCCCTAAAAAAAGGCTTTCCCCTAAGAGATTGTAGATTAATAAAGAGGACCGTAATGTTCACATGCTCTGTAGTCAGTAGAAATATCATCCTCACCCAAGCCAAAGCCTGCCCACGCATGCGGACGGAATATTTGTTCTTTAGGCACATTGTGCATTGCAACAGGAATTCTTAACATTGAAGCTAATGTTATAAGGTCTGCACCAATATGTCCATGCACTGTTACGCCGTGATTTGCGCCCCAATTTGCCATTACCGAATATACATCGGCAAATGCGCCCTCGCCTGTCAGATTTGGAGCAAACCACGTTGTGGGCCATGTCATGTCAGTGCGCTTATCCAATATATCATGCATGTCGTCCGGTAAAACAACGGAATACCCTTGCGCGATTTGCAGTGTAGGTCCGACCCCGTCAATTATATTAAGTCTAATCAATGTCAGCGGCATTTGTGCTTGTGTTTTAAAGTGAGATGAAAAACCTCCGCCTCTGAAATACTCATAATTCGCTCGGCACCAATCGGTTTTCAATAGACAGTTTTTAATATCCTGGTCGTTCATTTCCCACCACTTTTTCATTGTACCGTTGCCGTTTTCATCTTTTGCCGCACCTGTGCAATCAAGTGCGGTTGCACCCGAGTTAATAAGGTGTATAATTCCGTCTTTGGCTTTGCCGTCTAAGCTTTTACCAGTTACTCTTTTTACTGCCTCGGGGCTCCAGTATGTTCGCACGTCATGGAAACATGGCGCTTTTTGGGTAAGCAATTTGCCAAACAGCATGGATATACCATTTAGTGTATCATTTTCCGTCGCAAAAGCAAAGGGCTCCTTTTTACCGTTCCAATCGAATGTTGATGCTAAGATAGCCTCGGTAAAATCTGCATTCGGAAGCCAGTCCGTCCACATTCTTTGCCCCTGGAAGCCGCCAACTACGGCATTTCTGCCAAATGACTCTTCACTCCAACCCATATCCTTTAATTTTTTGTTCCCATGTAGGATATCTTTTACTATGATGGTAAATTTGGAAATAAACTCCCAGTCTTTATCCGCCGGTACTACTTTTGATTTTTTAATCATTTCGGGCAAATCTTTACCTGCATTAACATCAAAGCCCTCTTTGCAATTATCCTTTATCCACGATAATGCTTTTTGATATTCATCCTTATCATATATCTCAAGCGTTATGCGACGCAGTATTTCGGTTAAATCGACCCATTCTGCACGCAGACCTAAATATTTTTGCATAAAGTTGACATCACAGTAAGAGCCTGCAATACCCATTGAAATGCCGCCTAAATTAACATATGCTTTGTTTTTTATTTGCCCAATCGCTATACTCCCGCGGGCAAAACGCAGTAGTTTCTCTTTAACATCATCCGGTATTGTAGTGTCGCCTGCATCCTGCACATCATGCCCATATATCGAGAAAGCGGGTAATCCCCTTTGAGCGTGTGCCGCCATTACCGCCGCTAAATACACCGCCCCTGGACGTTCAGTTCCGTTAAAGCCCCATACAGCCTTTATGGTGTTTGGGTCTAAATCCATTGTTTCGCTGCCATAGCACCAGCAAGGTGTAACAGACAGCGTGGCAACAACATTTTCCCTTGAAAACTCATTTGCTACTTTAGCTGCCTCAGCACCACCGCCTATTGTGGTAGAGCCTATGATACACTGAACCGGGCTGCCATCACTGTAATGTAGATTGCCCTCAATAATTTCCTTTGCGGATTTTGCCATATTCATTGTTTGTACTTCTAAGCTTTCGCGCACTCCGCCCCATCTACCATCTATTACCGGACGTATGCCTATTTTTGGATAAGTCATCATCCAGTCGCCTCCTTCATTTTATAATTTATTTTCTATTTGTCTATAACAATATCAGTACAAAAGTCAACATCACTTTGACATTTAACAGTATTACAGTTTTTTGTTGATATTTTAGTTGGATATTAGTATTAGGCAGGTTTTATTCCCATACATTTGTAACAGAGCCGTATATAGCGCTCCATTTGCACTTTAGCTTATATTCAACCCCAGCGCTTATATGTTGCAGGGTGGGTGTGAAATAACCTCTGTCATTAACCTTGCCGGTTATTTTAAAAGTTAAATCTGCATCAAATCGTTCGGGTATTTCCGCCATTACAATATTGCCATCAGCTGTTTCCAATGCTTGGGTAGCGGGGCGTGATTCAATTTTTATTAGGCTGCCCATTTCACCGGTAATTTTTTCATTTAAATAGAAATTGCCGTTTAAGCTTTTTTTAAGACCTTTTAAGTTTTCTTCACGAATGTTTTTTACCTCAAAGGTATAATGAAATTCCGTGTTTTGAACAACCGTTTTTGTGGGGCTACCAAAAAAACGGACATAAACACCTGTTGCCATTATAATAACAGCAATGATAGCTATTAAATCAATAATGTTTAGCTTTTTGAATATTTTAATGTTTTTCATCCAAAGCCCCTCCAACTATGCGAAGATCAGTTACATAGCAACCCGCAGAACCAAAACCCTTGCCCTTTACAGGGGTAAGCTCGCCTATTCGTATTTCTTCTTTATCACCAACAAACACGTCATTCGTCTGCGAAACTTGTTTTTGAATTGTCAGTGTTGCTTGTAAATTCTCAGGGTGCGCCACCCATTTTAATTTACCGTTTAAAATATCCTTTGTCAACCTCAGGTATGGCTCCGTCTTTACATCCTTTAGTATGCCGGTGTCAATATTTGTATTACCCACAACTACATTTGTACCCACCCCATTTTTAAAGCCTTCGGCTTGCTGTTGGGTAAGGTCAAGCACCAGAATATCAAACTCAATTAAGGTTTTTGTATCAGCAACAGATTGGGTTCTTTTCCCTTGAAATAAATAGACGCCTGTGGCAATTGCCGCAACAACAAGGATTATTATGATAAAATCCGCCTTACCAAATTTGTGCTTCATTTTTCATCATTCCTTTCAACAACTTGTTCGTAAAAACTTTCCATGTTTTGTGTCATTATCTTTGAAGTGAATCGCTTATTAAACACCTTAACCGCATTTGCCGAAATTTCTTTTTTTAAATTTTCATCTGATAAAAGGTATATTATTTTTTGTGCAATCGCATGTGAATTTTTTTGAGGTACAACAAAGCCGTTGACACCATTTTCTATAACCTCCGGATTGCCGCCAAAATCGCTGACAACGGCGCATTTTCCTATGCTCATGCCCTCAAGCAAGGATAGGCTTGCGGCTTCTGTCCCAAAGGAGGCGTTTACTTGAATGTCCATTATGTTTTCAAGCTGATAAATATCCTTTAAAAAACCTGTAAACAGTACGGTATCTTCGAGTTTGTTATCTTTAACAAGTTGTTTTAATGCTTGTTCACGGGTTCCTGTCCCGGCAATTACAAACCGTGCTTTAATACCTGCCTCTTTAACTTCTTGCGCGGCATTTATAAAGTATTCATGCCCTTTTACAAGCTCCAATCTCGCAATTATTGCAATAACAAATTCATTTGTTTTAATTCCTAATGACTCACGCACTTTTGATTTTTTTTCATCTGGCAATTCTGTAATAGCATTTACGCCATTATAAATGACAGAAATCATTTTGTCGTCTATACCTGTTTCGGTAAGGTTTTTCTTAGCTGCATTTGCCACCGCAATAATTTTATCGGAAAACAACTTTGCAGTAAAACCATTAATTTTTTTGCCAATTCCTTTTGTCAGATATGCCTTTTGTGGAAAAACACTATGACGGGTATAAACGATTTTTTTTACACCCGCAATACGTGCTGCAACACGCGCTGAAAAAGCGGCATGGGTATGAACAATATCCGGTTTGTGGGTTTTAAATATCTCGTACAGATTAAACATAGCCGGAAAGCTGACTGATTTGTCCGCGAGTCCTTCGGTTAGGGCAACATCAAAGCCTAGTTTTTTGACCTCGTTTTCGAGCTTGCTGCCGTGGGGCAGTACGACGATGATGTCAAATATCTTTTTATTGCAGTTTTCCAAATATGTAAGCAGGTATTTCCCTGCCCCGCCAATATTTGTATCACTGATAACATGCATAAGCTTGTACATTATAATCTCCCTTGTGGTGTTTAAAATTAATTCATTTTGCATCAATTCGCGGCATTACTCGGCATTAATTATTCAAAACCTTATTCAAAACTAAATTTTCTGCCGCCAACCCGAAGGCAAGCACCTGCCAAAACATTAAAAACACTCTGTAATTATACCAAACGTAGTCAAAGGCGCCTTGCATCATAAAACCCAAAATCCCTGCCATAACACCGACAGCCAATACAGAGGCAAAAGCTTTTTTGTCTGTAAAATGGGTAAACAGCATCTTTTTAACAGCAACCGCCACTATAGCAACCAAAAGCAAAAGTCCGACTATGCCTGTCTCACTTAAAAGCTGAAGATAAATATTATGTGCGTGGGGTGCCGCTATTGCACTGTATGAATAAAAGGGGTATATCTTATTAAAGGCACTGCTGCCCAAGCCTATTCCGTATATGCCAAAGTCTTTTAACATATTTAGTGTTCCGTACCATATAAAAAGGCGGTAGGAAGTTGACGAGTCTTTTATATTGCCTATGCTTGCAAAACGTGCCAGGATATTTTCGGGTAAAATAAAGGGTATAATTAAAGCCGCAATAATACCTAAGAATACGAGCCTTTTATCCGTAAACACGGCAAAAACAAAAGCTGTTAATACAAGACCCAACCAACAGCCTCTTGACTGTGTCAACAACATACAAATCAACATTGAGGATAGGATACCACTGTAAAAAATACGGGAAATCCATGTCCTGCGCGTCCAAATCAAGGCGGCACAAATGGGAATAGCAAGCAGTAAATATTCGCCAAGCACATTGGGGTTTTCCAATGTCGAATAAACACGGATTGCAATATCGCCGAACATTTCTTCATCAAGCCAAGCATGTCCGATATTATCGCCAAAAAACCTTTGAAAAATTCCATATAAAGAAACTAAAAAGGCCGATAAAACAAAAGTTGCAGCAAGCTTAAAAAGCGTGTCTTGTGTATCTGCGCTGTTTGAAATTAAAAAATACGACAGCATGAAAACAAAGTATATTAACCAAATTTGAATGCTTTTTTCGGGCGAAAGAGAAAAAACGGCATAAAGACCAAAAACTAAAGAAAGCAGTATAATTAAAAACCCAAAACCGCTTATCTGTTTGAAATTGTTTTCTTTTACACGATTGAAAATAAAGAGTACAAGCGCAATTGCCGCAACAGCCGCACAAATCATTGTGGGTGCTAAAGGTGCTATAAAGACTAAAACAAAGGTTGCCAAGGTATAAAGCTTTAAACCTTTACATGTGATTTCCCATTCCGTAAGCGTTTCAAACAGCTTGCCAAGCAAAGATGTTTTAACGGCGTTGCAAAACCATTTGGATATTATAACGCCAAAAGCAATCAATTTACTTTGTAAAATGAAACCTTCTAAATTGTTGCACGATTTACGAAAAATCCTTGCAAAATATATTAGGGTAATGTTAATCAAATTATAAAGAACACTATCTTTATATGTCCTAACCATTGCTTTTTATTCCTCCAAAATACCGCCTTATTTTAAACAGATATAATGATATGACATACACCGGCAGTGCGACTGCAGCCGATACAATCGTTGTTATCCATTCATTAAATTGGATTGTCAAGCGTTTTGCAATAACAGCGGCGATTACAGTAATAACGACAGCCGCAGTTATTTTAAGTACAAAAATAAAGGTGTTTTTGTTTATTAAATTATATGTGTTTTTATTCATTTTATATATCAGTACCACAGCTACTGCTATCGCTGATATAGAAGCCGCAAGCGCCAAACCGCCAATTCCAAGGTGTAGTATGTTGGTAAATACAAATGCAAGTACTATTACTGATATAATGCCGAAAATCGTTGCAATCATAGGGGTTTTCCCATCTTTAGAGGCATAAAAACATTTGCTCAAGACTTCGTTTGTCCCATATGCTAACATACCGATACTATAAAAAAACAATGCTGTAGCAGTTTGCACAACCGATTTGCCGTCGAATTGACCCCTTGCATATAATATAACAACAATTTCTTCTGATAACAGCATTATACCCGCAGCTATCGGGGCAATTATAATTACCATTGAAGCCAACGAGCTTTTCATTACCCCTGCAAATGCCGTATCATTTTTCCCGCCGCTGTATCGTGAAAGGGAGGGGAAAATGTAATTGGTAATTGCAAATACAAAGATTCCTACAATTATTATATTAAGACGATTTGCAAGTTCCAATGCCGCAACCGAGCCTGTTTCAAGGTACGATGCAAAAATGGTATTGATAAGCACACAAATAGGT
>JAAZFB010000500.1 GCA_012511915.1 Clostridiaceae bacterium | reverse complement strand
CTCCCGGATATTGTCAAAATCGCATTTTGTATTGCGGTTATAGTTCCATTGCGTTCTCGGTTGTAAAATACTTCCAAACATAAATCATAAAACCGTAGACTTTTTGGGCTTTATCGTATATAATGTATATATAAAAATATAGTGCTTTTCTTAGAAAAATTATAGAGGTTATTATTATGATTCTCACCATTACACTTAATCCATCGGTTGATAAGACTTATATTGTATACAAATTCAGTCCTAACATGTTAAACAGGGCGCACAAGGTTATGTTTAATGCCGGAAGCAAAGGCATTAACGTCTCCCGTGTAGTCAGTCTTCTGGGGCGTGATACTTGCGCTCTTGGCTTTGTGGGTGGGGATACGGGAAAAGTATTAATTAGAAAGCTTAGTGAAGAGGGCATAGCTTTTGACCCTATAAGTCTGGAAAACTTTGAAACAAGATTAAATATAAAAATAATGGATTTATCCCTTGGGCAGGTAACCGGATTAAATGAGTTAGGTGAGGCAATTTCGCATAACGATTACTTATTGCTTGTGGAGAAATACAGAAAAAAACTACCATATGCAGATATAGTAGTTATCAGCGGAAGTTTGCTGCCCGGTATGCTATTAGGCACATACTATGATCTTATTAAAATTGCCGCAGAATTTAACAAGCCTGTTTTTTTGGATTGTGGTGGCGCAGTGCTTAAAGCAAGCCTTAAAGCATCGCCCTTTTGCATAAAACCTAATATATACGAATTTGAAGATATGTTGCAAAAAACGAATTTGTCCGAAGATGAAGTGATAGCGCATAGTAAGGCGATAATAGAAAATTACGGAATTAACAGGGTAGTAGTTACGCTTGGCCAACAGGGTGTTATTGGTGTTACTAAAGACGAGGCAATTAAGGTTATTCCGCCTGCAGTGAAGGTGAATTCTACGGTAGGTGCGGGGGATGCTTTTTTGGCAGGAATGTGCCAAGGCTTTTTGAATAACATAAGTTTTTCAAATCAACTGGTGCTTGGAACCTCTTGTGCAAGCGCAAAAGTAACAAAGGAAGGAAATAATATTCCTTCCTTAATAGAGCTTTTAGGATACACAGACGGGTGCAGAGTAATAAATCTCTAAACTAATTCGCCCAATTAATATTGCTGATAGCCCAGGCGGTCAGTTCGTTTAAAGAGGGATGGATAATCATTGAATCGTTAATTGGCATATAACTGCCAAGCGGTGGGTATGATATTTCGTTTCTTTTCCTTATATCTTGCTTATGGCATTTGTGGTTTGCGTTCATCAGGTATACAAACGGTTGCACAAGTATAGAGGCATGAGGGCCTATGATATGTGCGCCGAGTATTGTTTTTTCTTCGCCTACTATTATTTTTACAAATCCGTTGTCTGTAGAACTTTCTGTTATACCCATTGCCACGCCGCCGGCGATTTGTGAATAATAATTCTTCCCAACCCAATACTTTTTGCCGAGATTTTTAGCTTGTGTTTCGGTTATCCCAACATGTGCTACTTGCGGATGGGTAAAAATTGCCCACGGTACTGCATTGTAGTATGCGGCTTTTTTGGTATCGTTTGAAAATAAATTGTGGATTAATATTTCTGCCTCATAATTTGCTTTATGTCTAAACTGATATTTTCCGTTTATATCACCTAATGCGTAAACATTGCTTTGTGTTGTTTCTAAATATTCGTTTGTTAAAATCCAGCCCTTTTCGTCTGTTTTCACGTCGGTATTTTCTAAGTGTAGGGTGTCGCTGTTGGGGCGAATACCGGATGCGATTAATATTTCATCCGCCTCGACGGTGGTAATTTCGTTTGTAATTGTATTTTCAACATACAACTTCTTTTTTGTACCTGATTTTTTTGAATCTATAATGTTGCTGTTAGGCAAAACATCTATCGAATTATTTTTAAATTCAGCTTCGGCAAATGCCCTGATTTCTTCCTCCTCTGTGGAGATAATATACGGACGGGCTTCTATAATTGTAACTTTTGTTCCGAACGCCGAAAATATATGAGCAAACTCCGCGCTTACTGCCCCTCCGCCGACTATAATAAGACTATCCCATGGCTTTTTGGGGAAATCATCTCCAAAAAATGTTTCGGACGTAATATAGCCGGTTTTTTCAATATTTTTTATTTGCGGCACCAAGGATCTCGCACCTGCCGCAATAACAAACATTTTGCTTTGAATTTCAGGCGAATAGCCACCGTCATTAAGTTTTACACGTGCTGTGTATCTGTCTGTAAATTCGGCTGTTCCATTAAATACTTGCAAATTTTCGTTTTTTTTAAGGTTTTTTTCCAATATTATGCTGTAATTGATTTGTTCCCACATTCGGGCCGAAATTTTTTGCCAATCGATTGTCGGTTTGCAAAACTCAATTCCAACCCTGTCGGATTTTTGTGCCTCACGGATTATATCGGCGGGGTAAACAAGCATTTTCGACGGTATGCAACCTTTGGTAAGGCATGTACCGCCAAACTTGGATTTTTCAATAAGAGCACATCTTAATCCGTTCGCAAGTGCAGATTCCATTATCATAAGCCCTGACCCACTACCGATGATTACAATGTCAAATTTGTTGTTCATATAATAATTCAACTCTCCCATTATAATACATTTACTTTGCTTCTGCCTTTTTCTTTAGACAAATACATAGCCCTGTCTGCCCGCTTTATTGCGTCGGAAAAACCGGTATCTGTTTTTTTTGAAAT
>JAAZFB010000499.1 GCA_012511915.1 Clostridiaceae bacterium | reverse complement strand
TCGGGGATAGCTCTAAGAAGCTCGTTCGTGGGCGTCGGATGAGCGAAACTCAAATCACGGACTGCGCTCGGAGAGACTCAGCTGGTCTTTCTTTCGGACGGGGGTTCGACTCCCCCCGCCTCCACCAAAATTTGAAAATTGCCCCGAAGCAAGGGGACGTTCTTTTTGCTTCCAATTATCATGCCTTAAAAAACAATGCTCGGATTGATTCCCGTTACACGCGCGATTTGACTTTGGGTTACCTTTTCCAAGAAACGTTTAAAATCTTCCTCATCATAAAAGATGTCCTGTCTATTTATTCCTCTTAAAACAATATGGTAAATACCACTCTCGCACTTTCCCATTGCTTCCAAGTATCGCACAGGTTGATTTATTCAACCTCAGTTAACTTCTAATCTATTGGATTACCTCCGCCTACCAACTAAAATATAAGCAGAGGTGATTCATATGAAGGAAATCAATATTGCAAAAGTGCTTGTAAAAAAGCGCAAGGAAAAGGGTATCACCCAGGATGAGTTAGCTAATTACATCGGGGTTTCAAAGGCGTCTGTTTCAAAATGGGAAACAGGACAGAGTTATCCTGACGTAACCTTTCTTCCGCAACTGGCTGCATATTTTAACATCAGCATTGACGAATTGATGGATTATAAGCCACAAATGGCAAAAGAAGAGATTCGAAAGCTGTATCGGAGACTATCATCTGATTTTGCGTCAAAACCCTTTGATACGGTGATGGATGACTGCCATCAGATCATAAAAAAACACTATTCATGTTTTCCGTTGTTGATGCAAATGGGTATACTGATGATCAACCATGCCGAACTGCTGAAGGACCCGCAAAAATCGATATCTTTGATTGAGGAGGCCAGGGCTCTTTTTATCCGGGTCAAGGAGGAAAGCGATGATGTATCGCTTACAAGGCAGGCTTTGTATGTGGAAGCTATGTGCAGCCTTGCCGCCTGCGATCCAAATACGGTGCTGGAGCTGTTGGATGGAGCGGTCGCGCCGGCGTTACCGCCCGAATCACTTTTGGCATCCGCTTACCAGATGACGGGGCGCACTGACGAGGCAAAATCGGTTTTGCAGGTCGGGATCTATCAGAATATCGTCGTCCTGTTTAATTTTTTCCCCGCTTACCTTATGATGTGTACGGATGATTCTTCAAAATTCGAAGAAGTGCTGCGGCGCGCCCTTAACATCGCAGAAGTGTTTGACATGAGGCATCTGCACCCCGGCGTTTTGGTCAGCCTTTATATCTCTGCCGCTCAGGGTTATATTGTGCAGAACAATCCCAGTAAAGCGATTGATATGCTGGAGGAATATACGGAGATAGTAACCAGTGATATTTATCCCCTGAGCCTGCATGGCGACGACTTCTTCGACCTGCTAGAAGGTTGGCTTATTAAACTCGATCTCGGAACGGATCCTCCCCGGGATGAAAAAACTATCAGAAGAAGCATGGCTGATATGATCGTTAATAATCCGAATTTTTCAGTGCTTTCGGATAAACAGCGTTTCCAAAATATTGCTGAAAAGCTCCAAAGCAATTGTTGCGAAGATTAACAAATGTGGTGGTGAAGTCATTATGGAACAGGAAAAGACGGCAGTAAAAAAACGGCTAACCTTGTTTGTTGGTTTGACATTTGTTATCACCTGGATTATTTTTCTGCTGATACCTCTCCGCGGACTGACCTATGGAAAAGGCGCGACCATAATTATTCTCGCAGCAGCTATGCGCAGCAGTGTATTTCTTGACTTTCCCCGGTTCGTTTGATCTGCAGCTTACTGCTTTGAAAGGGGCAGCAGCCAGCACGAGGGGGCTTTCCGCCTACAATTTGCTGCTGATTTCCATATTACAGATAATAATCATCGGTCCGATTAGCAATATTATTCCGACATTGGGCGAAGAAATTGGCTGGAGAGGATATCTGCTTCCCAAATTACGCATGCTTTTAACCCACCGGGCTGCATTGGTCATCACTGGTATTATATGGGACATTTGGCATATACCGGTTATCGTTATGGGGCATAATTATGGAACAGACTATATGGGCTATCCCTGGCTCGGGATTTTGGCCATGATTGTGTTCTGTGTTGTGCTGGGAGTTATCGAAGGCTATATATCAATCAAATTCTGATTTCTTCATTGTCAAAACCTTTGAAATTTTAAATTATTAATAAATATACCGACTTGACCGTGTTATGCCAACAATCCCGTACCCCTGACATTCTTATTATGCTCCTTTTAGAGCGAGGCGCTACAAATTAGCCTTCCAGTATGATCCAGAAATTAGATCCCATATTTTTTCATCTTGCGCCATAGGGTGGATCTATGAATATTCAAGACTTCTGCTGCCTCGTTACGGTTATACTTCACCGCAGCTAGAACGGTTCTGATCTTCTCCGCCTCACTTATATCTGTTTGAAGTGTTTCTGCTTTTTGATCATCGTTTTCTCCCATTTGATAATCTGAATATTGCTGGGTACCCTCGCTTGAAAACGATAAGCTCGATTGCAGATATAACAAATCCCGAACATTCTGTTCTTTTACGAGGCAATCATCACATAATACGCTTAGCTGCTCACAGATATTAAATAACTGACGAATGTTACCCGGCCAATCAAAAGCCTGGAGCATCAGTTTGGCCTCGTTAGTTAAGATAATATCTGGAGAATTGTTATCTAAAAAATGCTGGGCTAATAGAAAAATGTCTTCTCGTCTTTCGTTCAACGAAGGCAAATTAAGGTTTAATACATTCAACCTATAATAAAGATCTTCTCTGAATTCGCCCTTCTCCACAAGATCTTTAAGGTTTTGATTGGTAGCTGAAATAAATCTGACATCTAATGGAATAACTTTTATCCCACCTAACCGGTATACTTCCTTTTCCTGAATAACTCTTAAAAGTTTGGCCTGAAAAAGTAAAGGCAGTTCGCTTATTTCATCTAAAAAAATAGTCCCATTGTGAGCTAGTTCAAATAGCCCGATTTTTCCTTTTCTAGCCGCCCCGGTAAAAGCACCCTCTTCATACCCAAAAAGTTCGCTTTCCAGTAAAGTTTCCGGCAGGGCAGCGCAGTTTATAGCTACAAAAGGCCCATTTTTTCTATTACTGCTATTGTGTATGCTTTGTGCCATAATTTCCTTGCCAGTTCCGCTTTCTCCCGTAATTAAAATATTAGATTCAGTCTTGCTGTATTTGGTAGCTTTGGCGATTACGCCTTTCATAATTTCGCTTTGTCCAATTATATCTTTAAAACAAGCTTTTGCTATATGGCCTTTTCCATATTTCTGCTTTCTTATTTCCTCTTCCAACTTTTGGATATTATTAACTTTTTGCAGTGTTATCAACGTGCCAAGCGACATTTCTTCCAAATGAACAAATATTTTTTTGATTGTAAAATCAGTATGGTTGATTTTAATAATTTTATATTTATATTCCGAGCCGTCATTAAGAAGTTCAATCAATTCCTTGCCAAAAATCATCGCTGTCGCGGTCTTATTCAACACCGATGTTTCACTTTCAATATTGAGAAGCTCCATGGCTTTTTGATTAATGGAAGTGATTTTACCTTGCTTGTTAAAATATATGATTCCTTCATCTGTATAATCGAGAATAGTATTTAATTTCACCGATTTTTCCTGCGATAGGCAATATAACTGGGCAGCCATTTTAGCTTCGGTTATTGCTTGCCAAAAAGTCGATTTACTGTACTGTATCATTACTGTATTAATACCCTTGCTGGCAGCATAAGTACCAATATAATAATGAGCTAAAAATGCCTCACATCCTCTTTTTAAGGCCAGATCACATATTTTTTGATAGTTGGTATCAAGCGAATCTATGATAAAAAGTTCAATTGAAATGCCAAGGATATCCTCAAACTCTTTCACTGAAATTAACATATTTCTTTTGGTAATCGTCAGGGCCACTTTTTGACATCCGTATTTCTGCTTGCATTCCATTAGTCCGATGAGAATATCAAAATTGGGTATGTCCACTTCAACGATTGGTATGGGCTTGCTCAAATTCTTTGTCAATTCCATATAGCCACTATAAGCAATCATCACATCCACATCGTCTCTTATACCGTGAAAATGAAATGGATCTACTACAATCTCTTCAAGAATATATTCATTTTCGCCAAAATATAGGCTTCTGTATTTTTCGTTGAGTTCTTCTAAATAAAAAATGGCTTCTTTGAAATAGCCTTTGTAGGGCGACAATATTCCAATCTTTCGCATACCTTTTCATCTCCTCGCTTTAGCCTATCATACTAATTATAAACTTCTGCAAACCACAACGCAACACAATGATGCAATGAGCAATATATGCATCATTATGTGGCTTATAATTTATGCAACATATATTTGCGCTCCGATAAAATATGCGTGTCTTCGCATCCCAAACTCGGATTTGTAGGCGTTAATGTTTACTCTAAAAATATCTGCCCAACGTGGCATGCTTCTTGCGTAATTATATTACCATCATCATTATTGTATTGCTTTAATCGAATGGAGGTGGCTTATAGCTTTTCGATTCAGTATTCATATTTTTATTATTTAAGGAGGAATTCAAATGAGCCAATACGATTTTATTGTTCTCGGGGGAGGTCACAACGGCTTGATCTCAGCAGGATATCTGGGTAAGGCCGGCTTTAAGGTGTGTGTTTTGGAAGCTAACGAAGAGTTCGGGGGCGGCACAAGATCAGGCGAAGTATGCGCTCCCGGCTATATCAGCGATCTGGGCGGTATGGTCCATAGTATGATCTCAAGAAATCCGCTAATTGCCAATGACGAATTGGAACTGCAATCGAAATACGAACTCAATTATATCCCGGTTACAAACTTGTGTGCATCAATCTTCCCGGATGATACCTGTCTGGTAATTGATACGGACATTGATAAAACGTGTGAAAATATTGCTCAGTTTTCTGAAAAAGATGCTGATGCATATAGAAAATTCAACAAGCATATTACCGATATGTTGAAAGTTGCGCGTGTCGGGACAGATTCGCCCCCTCCGACTTGGAGTTTAATGCAAAGCGCTTTAGGCAGCAGCCCGGAAGGCAGGGAATTCATTCGGGTTATGAATTGCAGTGCCCAAAATATTGTTGAGGAATGGTTTGAATCCGAACAACTAAGAGTAACCTTAACCCGCTGGACTACAGAAATGATGATTAATCCGCAGGCTATCGGCACCGCAACTTTATTATATTTTATTGCTTGGGTTCACCAGATGAGGGCTCCAATCCCTGAAGGCGGCGCTAAAAAAATGATTGAATCTTTAATTGCCTGCTGCGAGGATAAAGGTGCAACCTTGCGCACTAACAGTAAAGTTGTGAAAGTAAACGTTGCGAGCGGCGAAGCCAAGAGCGTTGTGCTTGAAGACGGCGAGGAGATATTTGCAAGCAAAGGAATAATCAGCACTATTAACGCTAAGGATTTATATGGGGCCATAC
>JAAZFB010000498.1 GCA_012511915.1 Clostridiaceae bacterium | reverse complement strand
GCGTGGAACCTTTGATGAGTTTGAAGAATTCTGTGACGAATATGAAACCACGGAGGATGATGATTTAATTATTCTGGGTGATGCCGGAATTAATTATGACAAGCATACCCGGACCATGCCATTTTAACCGCCGATGTAGATCTATAGGTTATAGAGACGAGGTGTTTAATAATGAAACGAGAATTGGAACTGAAGATAACAGAAGAATTTCCTTTCATGCGTCGAGGGAAAAATATCGACGAACAACGCAAAGAAGTTGGGCATATTAGCGATTTATATGGTGCCTTCGGATGCGGAGTTGGTGATGGTTGGTATGAGGTAATTCGTGGCCTTTGCCGTGATATTACAGAGGCGTATACAAAAGCGGGGTTACCCGTTGACATCATTGTTGACCAAGTAAAGGAGAAATTCGGAACGTTGCGGTTTTACTATCATCCAGAGGCACATGACCCAGGTATACACGCCTTTGTCTCAGTAAGCGATGGAAAAAGTATCAGGATAATGCCCGGCATTTCCGAACTTCATAAGGAGGTTGCGGAAATCGTACAAAAATGGGAAAAGGAATCCAGCAATGTGTGCGAAAAATGTGGTATTGCAGGGGATTTGAGAAAAGATTTGAGCTGGGTTTTAACACTTTGCGACTCCTGTTATGCGCGATTAAGCAAAAAGTGATGATGTTTTGTGCTTCTACGTGCAATTGTAGAACTAAACTATATTGATATACTAAACAACCTCTACTATAGCACCTAGCAAACAGGTTCAATGAAAATTTTACTTATCATGAAAAAACGCTAATCCTTTAACGGAAAAGCGGTTTTACTCTTGATGTATTTAAGGGTATGGGATTCTGGCCTCTTGGTTTAGGGTTCTGAGAATTCAGAATAAACAGGTTCCTTCTTTT
Source organism: Clostridiaceae bacterium (assembly GCA_012511915.1). Classification (GTDB taxonomy): domain Bacteria; phylum Bacillota; class Clostridia; order Monoglobales; family Firm-18; genus JAAZFB01. The sequence continues at coordinate 1,796 of JAAZFB010000498.1, read as the reverse complement.
TGAACTTGTGAAGTCGGTTGGATTTGCAATAATCGCACGAGCCGTGATTACGGCAGGTTCTACATACGGACTTAGCGCCGCTATATGGTTTGCGCTTTTCTTTTTTATGTTTGATTGCTTTATCAAGGCTCATATATTATTTCCTCCCCTTATATGATAACCTGTTTTCGATCACCAATAAGATATCAGCCGTAGGCTGTATGTCTTACATTTTGAAAGCTTCCTGCAAGGAGGCTTTGTGGAAACCCTTGGGAACATTATGCATCGAAGGTTTTTGCTTTGTGGGTGTGAAGATTAATTTTCAGAAAAAAGTTAAATCTTAGATGAATCTGGATTTTTTAAACACCAAGCAACTTTTGCAGTTTTTCTTTCGACCAATATTTATATGGACATATTTCAGTTTGCTCGTACCACTTCCTAAAAATTAATGACGGTCTAGATGATATATCATTGGAGTTATCGAAAATAAGCATTTTATCGCATACAGGAATTAGTTGAGGCAGCAAAGCCAGTGCACGATGATACCGCACACGAATTTTGTCTTCCGGAATGTCGTGTCCTCCTGAAGCAAAGCGTGACTTTACTCTTGCAACATTGATGTTCTCGTCGCAGGTCAAGACATACACACATCGCACTTCATATCCTTGTGATTTCGCTTTTTGCAGCAGTAATAAATTTCGTTCAGTAGACATTACTGTCTCAAATGTGAAGTCTGCTTCTCTGTTCAAAAGTTCATTTCTAAGTGCTTCTGCATGTTGCGCTGCTTCAAGGTCGGATAACCTGAACTTCATTTTGAGGTCATCAGCGTTGACGTAGGTTCCAATAATCGGAAGAGCTTTCGTCGCCGTTGTTTTCCCAGAGCCATTAGGACCTGCAAATACAAGTACAACTGGTTGTTTGTGCATATCAGCCATTTACATATTGCCGCGAGCCGTCCGGGTATTCAAGATATGCCTTTTTGTTTTCGGTGTCGTATAGTGCAATAGGCGAACCATTCTGTTGCTTTTTAGCGAATTCACGTTGTATGGATGCGGCAAAGGCTTCCGTAATATCGTTTGGCGAATAGCCGGGAATAAACTCAGAGCTTTTTGTGCTAATGGTAAACGGAATGCCATCTTCGATGACAGCTTTGCGAAGAAAAACATTGAGAGCGGCGCTCATGTTCATTCCAAGCCTGTTAAACAGGTTTTCAGCACGTTCTTTCACGTCTTTATCAACGCGGATTGTTACCTGCACATCATTTTGCGCTTTCATATATGCGGTCTCTCCTTTCGGTGTTTTTATTCTTACTTATATTATATGCTTTAGTTGTAAAATAATCAACAGATTTACCGCTACTGTATGCGTTTTGTTTACTATAATTGAGTAGAGGTTCTGTGCTCTTCGAAATGTTCAAAAACCATAATCAAGGTGTCGTGCGTTCGGATCGTGGATGTCTCACCAAAGCGTTTTGCGTAGCAAAAGCTGTTACATTGTTTTATAACATCACATAGTGAGGCTTTTTCGTCCTTGAAAGCATTGTATTTCAAGGATTCCTATTTTATAGATATGAAGGTAAATTACATCCGCTTTATGTTTATTAATTAGCAGTGTAAGACCACGGTATTTAGACAGTGGTGAACATATTATGTCATTTGTTTGAATATATGCTCAAAAAATGATATATTGTATTCATTATCGTCATTAGTTTGAATCTATGCTCAAAAAATGATATATTGTATTCATTATTAAATACTTGAAGGGGCTATTTATGCGTAAGCGAATTATACCCCTAGTTTTAATTTTATGATTAGTAT
>JAAZFB010000497.1 GCA_012511915.1 Clostridiaceae bacterium | reverse complement strand
CAACTATAAATTTATACACAACGATGAGTGAGCATAATAGCGTACCTATTGTAGGTAATACGTGGATAATTGAGGCTGAGGATGGGACTGTAACTGCACCGTATGAGATCGTAACTAATAACAAAGCATCCGGCACAAGAGGAATAGTAAGCCGTACAGAGAACAAAACTCAACCTGGTGCCGGAACACAGGGACACGCTGAATATAAGTTTATATGCCAAAAATCCGGCACTTATTTTGTATGGATTAGGGCATACGCAACAAGATCGAGTCAGGACAGCCTTTTTGCCACAGTGAACAACAGAAATTACGAAATTGTTGAACTTTATATATCAAACGATTTTGTGTGGAAAAAAATGTTTTCGGCAGATTTGGTGGCAGGAACAGAGAATGTTCTGCGACTTTATTCCCGTGAGGCAAATGCCTGTCTTGATAATATTATTATTACCAACCGAAAGGCTACGCCTGTCGGTATGACGGGAAATATAGACGATAATGTTAAGCCTTCAATAAGCGCAAATTATGAAGCTCCTCCCGTATTTCCTCCTAACGAGCACCCACGCGTTTTATTTCGCCAAAGCGATGTGGCACGAATTAAGGAAAATTTTAAAAAGTCGCAGAATTTAAATGCTGTTGCACAACTTAATGTAAAAAAGTCAGAACCGGTAGATGGTATTGTTAATAATACCTATGACCTTCAAATGCTCATAAAAATAGAAGCGTTTGCGTTTGACTATGCAATAAACGAAAATCTTGAAAGCGGTAATATAGCAGTTGAGGCAATACTAAACTATCTTGACACCTGCTCGGTTGAAAGCTCCGGCAATGCTACAAGAAACGGAGGCAAGATTATCCATGTCGCTTCCGAGGTTTATGACTGGTGCTACGATTTGCTTGACGACATACAGAAAGATAGAATAATTGATGCCTGTGAGGACCTTGCAAACGGTATGGAAATCGGATGGCCTCCTACAAAGCAGGGCGCAGTTGTAGGGCATGGCAGCGAAGCGCAGTTATTAAGGGATATGCTTGCATTTGCAATAGCAGTTTATGATGAAAGACCTGATATATGGCAGGTAGTCGGCGGTAGGTTTTATCAGGAGTATGTGCCTGCAAGAAATTATTTTAACAAAGGACATTACAATCTACAAGGGGACAGCTATGGCTTGTACCGTCATATATGGGACAGCTGGTCGCATATTCTTATAAAGGGAATGGGTGCTCCGGACCCTTATATTACTGATGACTTATACAAGGTATCATATGGTATGATTTATATGCGCCGTCCGGACGGGCAGTATTTGCGTGACGGCGATTCAACTTCAGATACAAACAAAATGTGGACCTATTGGACCGATCGTTCTACAAGCTATTTGCTTGACAGCGCCATAGGTGCAGATCCGTATCTTAAAGGCGAATTTGCCAAGCAACAAAAGGATTTTAAGGGTTTTTACGAGGCTTCCGCAGTGTTGACTCTTGTTATAAATGATCCTGATGTACCTATAAAATCACCTGATAATCTGCCACTCAGCCGATATTTTGCCGACCCTACCGGAATGAGTATTGCGCGTACAGGTTGGGGAGACGGGGTTGATTCTGACAGCGTGGTTGCCGAAATGAAGATAGGCGGCGTTAATGCTAATAATCATCAGCACTTAGATGCAGGGCATTTCCAGCTTTACTATAAGGGAATTTTGGCAAGTGATTCCGGTGTTTATCAGGGACTTAAAAACGACAAATCAGAAGGCGGAACAACGTATGGCTCACCTCATTTCAATATGTATATGACAAAGGCTATTGCTCATAATACAATGCTTGTATATGATCCGTCTGAGCCGCAGGGTAGTACAAATTCTCGATCTAATATTAACGATGGAGGTCAAAGGGCTGTAAATAACGGCTCTGAACTTTCAACACTAAACAGTGTTTTAACAAACAATGCGCGAGTAGCGACTGTTGAAAAGCAGGAGATTGACCCATCATCACCGATTACTCCTTCCTATACATATTTAAAGGGAGATCTTACAAACGCTTACACCGCAAAGGTGCAGGATTTTAAACGTTCATTTATGTTTTTGAATTTGTTTGATGAAGAGGTTCCGGGTGCACTGATTGTATTTGACAAGGTAGTTTCGTCAAATCCGTCATTTAAAAAGACATGGCTTTTACATGGATTAGAGGAACCTATTATAAACGGAAATCAAACGATATTTAAAAGAACCTATGCAAGCAAAATCTCTGCAAATGCCTATAACGGTAAAATGACGGTCGATACACTGCTTCCAAAGTCGGATAACTCCGTAATAACCAAAATCGGCGGCGAGGATGGTTGGTCAAATATAGGTGGGGTTGATTACACCGGATATCCTGCAGATACGCATACTGACGAGGGAAGTACATGGCGAATGGAGCTTTCGCCTGCAAATGCATCGGCTACGGATTATTTTCTCAATGTAATGCAGGTAAGCGATAACGATAAAGAATTTTACAAGAGAGTAAAGCTGATAGACAGTAATTTAGTTTATGGCGTTCAAATAAGTGATAGAGTAGTTACTTTTTCTAAAAGCGGTGAAGAAATCAGTTCAGAAATTGCAGTTTCGGCACCGCTTATAGGAGAGCTTAAATATACAATATGCGATGTAAAGGCAGGCAAGTGGGAGATAAGCGCCAATGGTGAAGTGCAAAGTATTAATGCAACAGAGGAAGGCGGCGTTCTTTCATTTACGGCAACAGGTGATATAACCGCAAAATATATTGAGCCTTATGAGCCTTTAGAAGAAACACCTGCTTTTCCATCGCTTGGCGATCAAGTATTCTTAAAGTACAAGATAAACGGATATTATATTTATAATAAGGTTGAGCCCGAAATAGTAGCTGACAAAATTATGGTTCCGCTTGGCCCATTAGTAAAGTATTTAAAGCTTAATTCTGAAGTTACTGACGGCAAAACTAAAATAAGTAACAGAAAAGTAAGCATTGAGCTTATGAAAGATTCTAATTTAATTTCCACAAATACAGGAGATGTAACATTAACAACAGCTGTTTTTGAAAAAGACGGCGAGCTTATGGTTCCGCTTCGTGAATTTGTCGGGCTTTTTGGATGCAGTGTAACATGGGATGGCTTTAGCAATACTACATTTGTTACTACACCACCGGAGGATTATACTCTTCCTGAAATCGGCTATGCAAAGTTTGCATCAGTTATGCCGGATCCGGGAGAAGTTGACGAAGATAATATTGCTGCAAACTCAATTGACGGTGACAGCGAAACAATTTGGGCAGCTCTCGGTAAGGGAAGATATATTGAATATGAGTTTGACAAGCAATATTTACTGACGGCTGTGGAAATTTTGTTCAATCCAAACAGCGCGCGAAACGCATTGTTTGAAATACAGGTATCTGATGACGGAACAGACTTTAGAACCGTTTACAGCGGCAACAGTGACGGTAAAATTGAAGAAGTGGGTTGGGAAATATTTGATTTTGAAGCTCCGGTTAATGCAAAATATGTGCGTTATGTCGCAAAAGGAAGTAATATAAGCGACTGGAACGCTATAAAGGAAATTAGATTTAAAACAGGAAATTTGAATTCAACAAATCATATTGTAACATTAAGCGATATATATGCCACTTATGACGGAAACGGTTTATACATTGTACCGACCACAAAAATTGATTTTACAGCACCTAATACCGAATTGAAAACTTTAATAGGGCTGTACAACGAAAGCAAACAACTGCTTGCAACAAAAATGTATGATTATGCAGACGGTCAAAACGAATTATTCATAAGCGGCATATATCCGGAAGATACTCGCGTAAAAATATTTGTCTGGGACATAATAACTTTTAAGCCGTCCATAATTTATAACAATGCGTATGTTTTAAGTGAAATTTTGTTACAGTAGGAATTTAACTTGCTATATCAAAATCTTTTCTGACAGACTTTATCTACGCTTGATAGTATTCCGTATACTAATCACTAATATCGTAGGAAAATACGGCTCACAGGTCATGTCACTTCTTAAAAAGGCTACTGCATTTGAAATCAATATGATATGCCCTCTTCACGGTTTTGTATGGATAAATATATATGCAATTTATGCGGATATGAATATGACCCCGAAGTCGGTGATCCCGATAACGGAATAGAACCGGGAACGGCTTTCGAAGATCTGCCGGAAGATTGGGTATGTCCTTTGTGCGGAGCAAGCAAAGATGAGTTCAGCAAAGAAGACTGAGCTTGCACCCGTACCACGATATTTAACTTAACAAAATAATTATTTCTGACATCAAAAATTTTTTGAGATGAAAGGCACAGTAATTAAAGGCTTAAACTGCGTCCTTTCGACGCAGTTTTTTATTGTATAGGAAATTCCTCTAAAAAATCATTCAAATTTCCTATCAACAAAAAAGTTTCCTTGAATCCCATGCCCGTAGGCGTAGTCAATTCATTGACTTTTTTATTTTAAGTGGCTCAATTAATAGTCGGCAGTGACCATACCGTGGTATGGGTGCGGACTCTGTCCGCTTTTTGGAGGTGAAAGACATGGAAACACGAGTTGCAGTGATAGGAATAATAGTTGAAAATTATGAATCTGCCCAAAAACTAAATGAGATACTGCATAATTACGGTCAGTATATAATCGGCAGAATTGGTATACCCTACCGCGAAAAGAATATCAGTATAATAAGCGTAGCTGTTGATGCTCCGCAGGATGTTATAAGTGCATTGTCTGGAAAAATCGGCAAGCTGAGCGGTGTCAGTGCCAAAACTGCTTATTCGGGGGTAATCAGCAAATGAAAAATATTAAAAACCTGATTGAAAAGTTATATTTTCAGAGCAATCTAACAGATGATGAACTAATAATACTCCTTACACAAAGAAAAAGTGATGACAGCGAATATCTTTATGAACTGGCACGTAAAAGGCAGGCGGAACACTACGGCAACAAAGTTTTTATACGGGGGCTTGTCGAAACATCGAGCTACTGCAAAAATGACTGTTTTTACTGCGGATTGCGAAGAAGCAATAAATGTGCTCAAAGATACAGGCTGTCAAAAGAACAGATACTTTCATGCTGTGACGAAGGCCACCCCCTGGGGTTCCGCACCTTTGTTCTTCAGGGTGGTGAGGATACTTTTTATACTGACAACGTACTTTGCGATATAATCAGCTCAATTAAAAACAAATACAGCGACTGTGCCGTAACGTTATCTTTAGGCGAAAGAAGCTTTGAAAGCTACAAAAAGCTATTTGAAGCAGGTGCGGACAGATACCTTTTAAGGCATGAAACAGCATCGCCTGAGCATTACAGCAAGCTGCACCCTGGTGAAATGTCTTATAACAACAGAATGGAATGCATTAAAAATTTAAAAAGCATCGGTTTTCAGACAGGCTGCGGGTTTATGGTAGGCACACCGTTTCAGACCATGGAGAATATCGTTCGGGATCTAAGGTTTATAAAAACTTTTGCTCCCCACATGGTTGGCATAGGTCCATTTATTGCTCACCATGACACGCCGTTTAAGGATGAACGGCAAGGCTCTTCGGAACTGACTTTATTTCTTATTGCAGTAATAAGGCTTTTGCTTCCGGCGATATTGCTTCCGGCTACAACCGCGCTCGGAACAGCAAGCAAAGATGGCAGAGAAAAAGGGGTTTTGGCAGGAGCAAATGTTTTGATGCCGAATTTGTCTCCCAAAGATGTCAGAGATAAGTATCTCCTGTACGACAACAAGCTGAATTCGGGAGAGGAGGCGGCAGAGAATATCAGAAGGTTAAAACAAAGTATAAAAGACATAGGCTACGAAATTGTCACTGATAGGGGTGACAGCAAAGCAGAATGAGTCTGCGCCATTTCCTGCAAATCAAAAAAACTAACGGTGAAGATTTTCTTAACCGAAAGAAAGGTGAAAAAAATGTATAATCCAAAATCATTAAAAGCGGAAGAATTTATTGACCACGAGGAAGTATCGGAAAGTTTAAAGTACGCAGAAGAAAACAAAGACAACCTTCCTCTTATCGACAGTATTATCGAGAAAGCAAAAAAACGAAAAGGACTTACTCATAGAGAGGCTTCCGTTCTTCTCGCATGTGAGAACGAAGAGAAAATAAATGAGCTTTACGACCTTGCCGAACAGATAAAAAAAGATTTTTACGGCAACCGTATAGTGATGTTTGCTCCTTTGTATCTTTCAAACTACTGTGTAAACGGATGTGTATATTGTCCGTATCATCATCATAACTGCCATATAACGAGAAAAAAACTTACCCAGGAAGAAATCGTCCGTGAAACAACGGCGCTTCAGGATATGGGGCACAAGCGCCTTGCTATAGAAGCGGGCGAAGACCCGGTAAACAACCCCATTGAATATATAATTGAAAGCATAAAAACTATATACTCAATAAAGCATAAAAACGGAGCAATCCGAAGAGTTAATGTGAATATAGCAGCAACTACCGTAGAAAACTACAGAAAGCTGAAGGAAGCGGGGATCGGAACATACATTTTGTTCCAGGAAACATATCATAAAGAAAGTTATGAAAGACTTCACCCAACAGGCCCGAAGCACAATTACGCTTACCATACAGAGGCAATGGATCGAGCTATGGAAGGTGGAATTGATGACGTGGGTCTTGGCGTTCTGTTCGGTCTTGAGCTGTATAAATATGAATTTGCCGCGCTCTTAATGCATGCGGAGCATCTTGAAGTGGTACACGGCGTCGGGCCACACACAATAAGCGTTCCGAGAATAAAACATGCGGACGACATCGACCCCTCCGCCTTTGAAAACGGCATAAGCGATGAGATCTTCGCAAAATTATGCGCATTAATCAGAGTATCTGTTCCTTATACGGGAATGATTATTTCTACCCGTGAAAGCCAGGCGGTCAGAGAAAAAGTTATCCGTCTCGGCGTTTCTCAGATAAGCGGGGCTTCAAGGACATCCGTTGGCGGATATGATGAGGAAATCCGCCCCACAGAAACTGAACAATTTGATGTTTCTGATCAGAGAACCCTTGATGAGGTAGTAAGGTGGCTTATGGAAATTCATTACATTCCTTCTTTCTGCACCGCCTGCTACCGTGAAAGCAGAACAGGCGACCGTTTTATGACACTTCTAAAAAACAGGCAGATACTAAACTGCTGTCACCCCAACGCACTTATGACATTAAAGGAATTCCTTATTGACTATGCATCCCCCGAAACAAAAAAGATAGGTGAAGAGCTTATAGCCCGTGAACTTGAAAAAATATCCAATGAGAAAGTCAGGGCGATAGCAACCGAAAGAATTGCGTTAATTAACAACGGATCCCGCGACTTCAGATTTTAGGAGGATTTATGAGTTTAAATAATACCCCTTCATCAGAAAGAATCCACATCGGTATTTTCGGAAAACGAAATTCAGGCAAATCAAGCCTTATCAATACAATTGCAGGGCAAAGCCTTGCGATTGTTTCAGAGGTTGCGGGAACAACAACCGACCCCGTATATAAGACAATGGAAATCCTTCCGCTCGGTCCCACCGTTCTTATTGATACGGCAGGGCTTGATGATGAAGGTACGCTTGGAGCAATGAGGGCAGAGAAAGCATACCAGGTTCTGAATAAAACCGATATCGCTATTATTTGCGTTGACATAAATAATGGGGTAAGCAGCCTTGAAAAAGAGATTATTAAAACTGTCAAGGCAAAAGAAATACCTTTTGTTGTTGTAAGGAACAAGCTTGATACTGCTATTTGTGTCAACCCCGAGTTTGAAAACGATATATGTGTAAGCGCAAAAACAGGCGAGAATATAAATGCGCTTCGGGAATTATTGGGCACGCTTGCAAAGCCGCAAAACGAAAGGAGATTGATAGGCGACCTTTTAAGACCAGACGATATCGTAGTGCTTGTTGTTCCCATAGATTCAGCAGCACCGAAGGGAAGATTAATTCTGCCCCAGCAACAGACAATCCGTGATGTCCTTGAGTCAGGCGCAGCGGCTTTTGTAACAAGAGAAACAGAACTTACGGACACTTTGGCAAGCTTATCAAAAAAACCGCGGCTTGTTGTAACCGACAGCCAGGCATTTCAAAAGGTTTCTGAGGCAACACCCGAGGATATTCCGCTGACATCCTTTTCAATTCTGTTTTCCCGATACAAGGGTGATTTAAAGGTAATGTCAGACGGTGCAAAAAGTCTTAATAATTTAAAAGAAGGCGATACAGTTCTAATTTCGGAGGGCTGTACGCATCACAGACAGTGTGAGGATATCGGAACTGTAAAGCTGCCCAAATGGATTTCCGGATATACAAAAAAGGAGCTGAACTTTGAATTTACATCCGGAGGAGAATTCCCGGGAGATTTATCAAGGTACAGCCTGATTGTCCATTGCGGGGCTTGCATGCTGAATGAAAAAGAAGTTGCCTATCGTATAGAATCAGCGCAAAGGGCGGGAATACCAATTACAAATTACGGAATACTTATCGCATATATTCATGGTATACTTGAACGTGCTGTAAAGCTATTTAACATTTAATTTAAAGGGGTTGCAGTTTTTGCTGCAACCCCTTTAATATACTGATACTAAATAGTGGTTATTGGTTGATCTAAATTTTCTTATTTCGGCAATTAGGGCATAATCCTTCGAAAACCGCACGGTGTCTCTCAATGGTATAACCCGTTTTTTTAGCTGCCTGTTCATCCAGCTCCGCATAGTACGGCAAGTGCACATCGCATACTGCGCCGCATCCTTGGCATAGCAGATGATAGTGCTTATCTGATTGACACTCAAAACGATCCATATGTGGTAGCTTTACCTGAAGAACCTCCCCCTGCTGAACCAAAATGTTTAGATTGCGATATACCGTGCCGCGACTGATCCTTTCGTCAATAGCGCGAACATCCAAATATATCTGATCCGCACTGGGATGGTCACAGCGCGCCCGAACCGCAGCTAAAACCAATTGACGCTGTCTGGTGTTTCGCTGCTGTTTCATAAAAGACCACTCCAATTAGTTAATATTTGTTTACATGGAAAGAGTAGCTT
>JAAZFB010000496.1 GCA_012511915.1 Clostridiaceae bacterium | reverse complement strand
TTATTGTACTGCTGTGACATCTTTGCAAACCGTGCATCGTCTATCTTTCCGGCAACGTTATCCTCATACATTCTGTTGAACAGCATGTCTAATTCCTTATCACGGTCAAGCATGGCATTTAATTCTTTCAGTTTGATTCGCCGCTGACTCTCTGCCGCTTTTTGTGAATGTCCGGCAACCAACTTTACAAATTCGTCCTCATATTTTATCGCATATTTTGTCAAGCGCTGTATTTCCCCCAACATAACCTGCTCTAAAAAATCCACACGGATATAATGGGTTGAGCTACAAAGCTTATGTTTGCCGATATTATAATTTCGGCAGTTAAAATACTTGATGTTCGGATTTGTTTGATTAAAGTGGTAATTCAGAGTACCCCTGCAGTCAGCGCAAAACAGAAAGCCTGAAAACATATTTTTTTCACCGTCACGAGTTTTGCGTTTGCGTATCTTTCCCCGTTTTGACTGTACCCGTTCCCATATTTCACGGTCAATTATTGACTCGTGTACGTCCTTGAAAACCGTTCTGTTTTCCTCCGGGTTCTCAATTCGCTTTTTGTTCTTGTATGATTTTGAGTAGGTCTTGAAGTTAATTACATCTCCGCAGTATTCCTGCAACCTCAGAATTTTAAGAACCGTGGAATTATTCCAGCGGGTGCCCTCCGGATTTTTCTTTCCTCCCCTTGGCAAGCCTTTTGAATACCAATAATTCATTGGGGTGAGCACACCATCATCTATAAGGATTGAGGCAATCTGATGTATTCCTTTGACGTCCAACGCTAAGCTGTAAATACGTTGTACCACGGCAGCAGCTTCCTCGTCTATTACCCACTTTTTTGGATTGTCCGGGTCTTTCTTGTAGCCGTACGGGGGAGGTCCTAAAGGTTCGCCTGAATTTCCCTTAACACTATTACTTGCACGACGTTTTTTGCTAATATCGCGGGCATACCATTCTGACATGATGTTAATAAACGGCGCAAATTCATTTTCACCTTCTGAGGTATCAACACCGTCAGAAACCGATACCAACCGTATATCGTGTTCAGGGAAAAAACATTCCGTAAGCCGTCCGACTTCAATGTAGTTTCTCCCCAAGCGCGACATATCCTTTACAAACACAGCTGCTATGTATCCCTTTTCAAGCTCCGTAAGCATTTCATTGAAGCCCGGTCTGTCCATTGTCACACCGGACATTCCATCGTCAATAAAGACAAGAAGATTTATAAATCCTTTTTCCTTTGCAACCTTTGACAACAGCTTTTTTTGATTGCTTATGCTGTTGCTCTCACCGCCTAAATTGTCATCGCGTGACAGCCGAAGATACAGGGCAGCAGTTGTGTCTCGATTTTTACGGGTTAAGGTTGCTGTTTGTTTATTTGACTGTTTCATTTTACACTCCTTTCTGACGGTCAAATAAACAGTATTTACGATTAAGCTTACTATACCATATTTGACCACCTTTGTCACCTGCTTAGTTAAACTTTCTATTCATGTAATTTTTTAGCGTCCTCAGCTATAAGCCGAGCAAGGATAGTTGATATGGATTCAACGCTATCCTGACGAAAGACACCGTCTACAATTGCCTTTGTTTTTCCTATCTTGTATGTTGCTGTTTTGGTAATTTCAATGCACGGTGATTTAAGCTTCTTTTTATGAGCCGGTCTTTGTATGTTCATATGTAATGACCATCCTTTCAATGTTTTTGAATTTCGTCTTGACATTTTATTCAATTTCCTGTATAATCGTTTCATGTAATAGCAAATATTATTTAACTATTACACCCTACATAATATAGCCTTGAAAAAGACTGTTTTCGGAACCGTTTTTTAACAAAGGCTATAAATAGACCTTGAAAAGGGGGATGCATTAGTGCGAAAACTTTTAGAAATTAAGGAGGAATTAAGCAAAATAACAGATGAGGACGAAAGATTAAAATATTTTGAAAACTTAGTAAAGGAATTTGACGAAGATGATCGGAAGAATGATAGAAAACACTTTCGTTCCGAAAAAAGGCACAGTTTTAATATTACAAACATGGACACAAACTATGATCCCGACAACACTGATACATATATTCCGAAGGAATTAACGGCAATGTGTCATGCAAAATATTGGGATGAGCTTATCTTTTCTCAGCAGGCGGAGGATATGCATGAACTTGTTACCGACAGGGCGTTGAGCAATATAATCAGTCGGCAGACAAAAGCCCGCAAGGAAGCTTTGTTCTATCGGGTGGTCAAAGGATACACCGCAGGGGAAATAAGCGCCTTACAGGGCGTTTCTGAGCGCAACATACGCAAATTATACCAAAAGGCATTACAAAACATAAGGGAAGAACTATTTCCGGTAATTAGATTCAAAAGAAAGCTGGAAACAATGGAAGAATACAAGGAAACGGTACAGGAAAGAGATATTTATACCACATCTGATGAACGCAGATTTTTAGATAAATACAATGAAAATAGTTGACAAACAGTAAAATTGTAATTATAATTAGATTAATATGATTACTTTTGGAGTTGATAATATGAAATTAAAAGATTTTTTTGAAAAGACAAGCTCCGACTGGGTAAGATATTCAAAATATAAAATTGAGAAAAAGGATGGGCAGGAGTATATCACTCCTGCCGCCGATTCAAAAATAGAACTGTTTAACCCGCTTGACAGTGCTGAGGATTTGGTCGTAGATTCTCTGAATGTAGGTATGCTTTTGTGCATAGGAGAATTGGACACACAAACCAAACATGATATGCTTATATCCTTTGCTCATACCTATGGACTGCAC
>JAAZFB010000053.1 GCA_012511915.1 Clostridiaceae bacterium | reverse complement strand
GGTTTTAGCTGCCACTATTAAGAAGGGTGGATGCCAAAGCTACTCAATCATCGCATTATAGAACAACAGATGAGATGGTGCTAAAAACAAAAAGCTGCCTAAAGGGAGTTCAACTTAGGGATTTAGAAAACAAGCAAATTTTGACCGACTCTCTTCAAGCGGAGACTCAAAAGTAAAGACTACACCGAAGGATAAAACCTTTAGTGCAGTAAACGCCTTCCTCGACACCCTCCGTAGGCAAGATAATCTGCTTACCGAATTTTGCGAAAGGCTGTGGTGCAGTCTTGTATACTGCGTTACTGTTTATAATAAAGACGATGTACGGTTCACCTTTAAGAACGTCAGAAAGTCAAGCATAAGACATTGTAAATAAATACAAACTCCTCACTACTGATTTTGATCGTTGGTAAGGAGTTTTTTTAATTCGCTTTTTAAGAAAAATGTGTCTTATCTTATTTTTGAATCACCTCCATATCGACTTCCGTCTTGCTGTCCGTCACAACCATCCGCCCGCTTTCATTTCCGAACGAGAGACGTTCGACACCCTTATATGTGCTGGCCGTGGAGTCCGTATACCAATATGTGATAACGGCCTGATCCCCGTCAAGCGCCACATCGTATTTTACCACCCATGGACTGGACCAGCGGATGACGAAGTTGTTAGCGTCTCCGTTCACCTTTTCCTGCTGCGACCGGAAATCAGACTGCATTTTGCTGTCCATGATCTGGTAACGTGCCCTGCCGTCTCTGGTCGACCAAGCCTCTGCCCAAATGAGAGCAAGATTGTACTTTTCATTAAAAGTCCATGTCTTTCCATAATCGGAGGTTTCATACCGCACCGTTACATCTACGGGGTTGCCACTTGAGTCAAAGACGTTATTGCGGAAGGTGACCGGCAGGACGCCGTTTGCACCGTTAAAAACGGGGGAAAGCGCAGTTGCGTACGTTGCGATGCCTTTGAAGGAGCTCGGTATTTCAAGAGAACATTTTGTCCATGTCTTACCCTCGTTTTGCGTGCGATACACAACCGGATTGATGTCCGAATCATACCGGAAGGATACAAAGCCTATGTTTTTGTTGGCAAACCCAGCCCCGGTTGCAACTCGAGCATAAGTATCGCTGGTATTACCGATTTCATGCCAAGACTTCCCACCATCCGACGTTTGAAAAATCCTGTTGTTCTGATGCCCCATGGCAACGCCCTCAGCCAGCAGCAGCCAGCCGTCATTTTTAGTGGTGAATCCCACATATTTTTGCGTATAATCATCAGCCTTTGTATCCGGTACGGAATAGCTAGTCCATGTTTTCCCTTCATCATTGCTGATAAGTACCATAATGGGCGATACCTGATTTGTGGTATCTCCGTATGCGATTGCAGTTACTTTATCCGATATATAGACGGCTTTGTCTTGAAAATATGCCGATTGGTCATCAGTATCCGGCGTAAGCGGTACCACGGCGGATCTTTCCGCCCCGTACGAAATGACGAATTTCCCGTCTATAAGCTCATATGAATTCCCCGCATTGAGAAGAGCAATATTATCGATTGCCTTTCCTGCTTTGCTGTCATTAACACCGTAAGCTACCGATGCCCCGGCAATACCTATTACTAAAATGATTGCGCATAAGGTGAAAATACCATTTCGTTTTTTGTTCATATCAAAAATATTTGCAAATCGTTCTTTCATTATCTTTTTACCTCCATAAAAATAAGTGGAAAACGCCATCTGACGTTGATTCCCATTGTGAATTGCCGATAAAATTGTTTCACTGTACTGTTTTCTAAAGACACTGTCCGAATCCTTGATCAGTTCGGAATCGCAGGCCATTTCGATATCCCTATTGGATGCAGTAGTCATAAGATAAACAAGCGGATTAAACCAATGCACCGCGTTGGCGCAAACCATGAGCAGCTTATACCAGATATCCCTACTCCTGTAATGGATCAGTTCATGCTTCAGGATAACCTTTAGATCCGCATCACTGTAATCCAAATCCGGCAAAAGGAGAAGAGGCTTGAAGAATCCTGTCGTCATTGGACTTTGTGCCTTTTTACTAACCATCATCCGGATATTATGGCAGATTTTCATCTCTTTTTTTATTTCAAGCCAAAGTGCGACGGTATGTTTATCTTCAATGGGCTTCGAAAATCGCAGGATTGATTTTTTAAATATAAAATACCCTATAAAATGATAAAGCATAAAAAGCGCGATTCCTAAAACCCATACCATGGACAGTATTTCATTCAGTGTGACTGTACGCGACGCTGATGATGAAGATTCCGAGGAGGCGGCGAGAGGCTTTTCGTCCTGCTGTACATCCTTTTGACTGACCTGCGGAGCGGAATCCGCACTTTTTTGTACCGGTACTTTAAATTCTATGTTTTGTGAAACAGGCGTAATCTCTATGGGTGCTTGAGGAAACGACGGGCTGAATGGGATCAGCAGTCGGACAGCGAGGATGAGCCATACGAAGTACCGCCATTTTGTCGTATAATTTTTATGAATCAAAGGGAATAAAAGTAATAGTACTGCAATAACAGCAGATGTGGTAAGCGATACACTGATGACATCCTGAAATAAGTTCTGTACCACAGGCCATTCCCCCTTTGCCGCTTTGTC
>JAAZFB010000495.1 GCA_012511915.1 Clostridiaceae bacterium | reverse complement strand
TCCTGAAGCCGAGCGTATGGCCAGCAAGTTGCTGTTAAAGTATTTCAGTTGAACCTTTTATTTTGCCACACTCGTGCAAAAGATCCTTTGAGTTCGATAGAACGGATTACATACTGATTAAGGGGTGATGGTGGTGTTTAACAACAACCGACATTTCAATATTTTTGAGCATTATTCGCAGGCAAATGCCCTGCCAATTGAAAACAATGTTTCCCGTGGCTTGGCAATTGTTATGAGCGAAAACCCACTACTCTTAGATCGCTTTATTGACTATATCAACGCAAACTGCAGTATCGGCACCGAGGTGCAAAAGCACAGCAAGGCAGAAGATATTGATATCGGAATACAGCAGAGCGTAACCAAAATTGTGGATGCATATCCGAGTCCAAAGCTGATTGTCGGCGTGACGCTTACAACAGAAAAGCACGTTGAGTGGTCAGAAGATATAACAAAGCCTGGCGAAACCCTAATCACGGACATTGTTATTCAATGCAAAGATACGCTTATTGTCATTGAGGTAAAAAGAAATGCCACTGATGCAAGAACACAAGTACAGGCGCAGGTCGAAAGCCTAATTCATGAAATTGAAAAACGCAATGAGATCGCTCCCGCCGTGGAATATGTAAATGGAAATTGGGAAGATGTCATTGAGCTACTTCAACAGGTTCATAGCATCACAGGAAAAAACGAAAACAGCGTCCTCGGTCACTACCTCAAGCATTTAGAGCACCGTTATGGTCAGTGGTTCCCGGTGGCATTGCTGTCAGACTTAAACATTTCTCAAGATAACCAGATTTTGATTGAGAAGCGGCTGCTATAGATTATTCAAAATTGCTGTCAAAACGAAGATGATGAGAAGAAATATACTGGCAGATATATCATACCGCTCAATTATAACTTCTTGACTGAAGCACAGGTGGATATGGATTATGATAAAAAAAGCCTCATGGTTACGGTGTGGCCGGGTGATACAAAATGGCAGGGCTATAATCTATATAAATCAACCAAACAAGACTTAAGCTGGATAAACGAGAAAGAAATAATTGTAGATGGCATAAAGTTGGAGTTTTTGGTGGAGCCCTACCTCAGACTGGCGCATTTCCAGTCAACCATATTTGCATCTTATTTGGACAGAACATACTATGACCAAAATCTCGGCACAGATAAGGATAAATGCTTGGCACTTTGGGGTGACATTACCAAAGAGTGGAAACGTCCGACATGGAACGAACTAAAAAACAAATTACTGACCGAATACAAAGGGCTTGTCGATAAAGATGATTTTGAACAAGGCTTTACAAGTAACTTTGAAGACTCAAAGCGTGGTTATGTCCATGTATCTTTTGGTTATGAGGTAACCGCATACATACAGGAAAAGACATTTAGGCAGCTTGAACGAAAGGGCAGCTCTGAGAAACAGGACGATCGGTTGGCGCAGTTTATAAGTCGTGTTATCGATACCATAATAGATAAAATTGTATAAGCAGAATTTTGTTGAATATGGTTATGTAAGCTCATGCGACGAAAAGACATCCTTAAACTCTAAAAGGAGAACGCCGATGCAGAACATTAGAATTAACCGCGGTAAGGTTGTGTTCATCAACCTTACCGAAATGGATGAATACAGCGGTCTTGAGGATAACCTCAAGGGCGGCGGTAGATTTGTCGAGCAAAACGGATATGGCCACGAAATTTTTAACTTCCGACACGACAACGGAAAGTGCTATGGATATACGCCGCCTTACGGGAAAATCAATCTGCCCCGCATATCGAAATCAATCAGCCATGATGCACTTGGGGACTACATTGATGATGTTCTTGTAGTTTTCACTTGTTCCCGTAAATCAGAGGGGCGGATAGTCTGTGGTTTTTATCAGCACGCTCGCGTGTACGCTGAACCCGTCAATGATGATAGAAGCACACGAATAATTAACATTAATGGGCAAAGCGTCTTTGCCGAATATAACATTATGTGCAATGCTGAAGATGCGATTTTGATTGACCGGGACGACCGTGTTAAGCAATTGCCGCACTCAGCACGCAATAATGGCGTTGGACACGGTCAGAAATCGGTATGGTATGTTGATGAGCCAGAGCGCCAAAAACTGAAAGACGATTTGCTTGACTACGTAGAGGCACTCATAAATCAGGCAAATTCAAGTGATGAATATAAACACCACCTACACGATGAGAGTAGAACGCACATAGCATCAACAAAGCAGATTTACAGAAGTCAAGCCGCCAAAGCCGAATGTATACGGCTGAAAGGCTGTCATTGCAATGTTTGTGGGTTTGATTTCGAGAAAGTATATGGCAAACTAGGTAAAGACTATATTGAGGTTCACCACATCACACCGATAGGCAAGCTGTCTACCGCTGAAGGCTATGAAGGCACAGACCCTCAAAATGATTTAATTCCGCTCTGTTCCAATTGTCATTCAATGATTCACAGACGAAAAGAGCCGTATCAGCCTGACGAAATAAAAGCCTTATTCGGCAATAAGTAAGTGTGTATAAAACTTGAGTTATTATATATCGACTTGTTCCCACGAACAGATAAAAACCGTTGAACTGTTTCCTCGAACAGAACACCCCCATAAAATCCACTATTGACCTATTCCCTCGAACAGGCAAATGATAAAATACAGACCAGACATCAAGGTGAGCCTATCGTTCCACGTTGAGACGGTAGTATTGATAACAAGGAAAAATGATTGAGTGCGATGAAAACCCTTATATATCAATGCTTTTAGCACACATGGG
>JAAZFB010000494.1 GCA_012511915.1 Clostridiaceae bacterium | reverse complement strand
TAATGAAAGGGGAGTGTAAAATGAATAAGAAAATGAAGACGATCTGTTCTAAGTTGTTGACATTTACTGCTTTGCTTGCTTTTTTTACAGTAAATGTACAAGCAGCTACAACCATCACCTCAAACTCAACTGGCACTCATGGCGGCTATAACTATGAATACTGGAAGGACAAAGGGAACGGAACTATGACTCTTAAGGATGGTGGCTCGTTTAGCTGCAAGTGGAGTAATATTAATAATATATTATTCCGTAAAGGCAAGAAATACAACGAGACCCAGACACACCAGCAACTAGGGAACATAACAATGGACTATGCTTGCAACTACCAGCCAAGTGGCAATTCATATTTATCTGTCTATGGTTGGACGAGTGACCCGCTTGTAGAATACTACATAATCGAGAGTTGGGGTACTTGGAAGCCACCAGGAAATGTATCATCAAAGGGAACTATATCTGTTGATGGTGGCACATATGATATTTTTGAAACTACTCGTACAAATCAACCTTCCATTAAAGGAACTAAAACTTTTCAGCAATATTGGAGTGTAAGGAAGTCGAAGCGTACAAGTGGAACCATATCTGTCAGTGAACACTTTAAAGCGTGGGAAAAGATAGGTATGAAGATGGGAAAAATGTATGAAGTATCACTTGTAGTAGAGGGATACCAAAGCAGTGGAAAAGCTGATGTAACCAAGATGTCAATTAATGTCGGCGGTTCCAGCAGCAATCAGTCTTCAACTACTCAAACGTCAAATAATCAATCCTCAACCAGTCCGGCTGTAAACAACAACGCGTCAACTTCAAGAAGTGCTTTTGCCAAAATAGAAGTTGAGAGTTATAACAACATGAGTTCTTCTACAATTGAGAAAATAGGTACAGGTAATAATGGTAGCGGCTTAGGGTACATCGAAAATGGTAATACCGTGACATTTAAAGGAGTAGATTTTGGAAATGGAGCGACTTCACTTAATGCATGTGTTGCATCAAAAGCTGACACTGCTACAAAAATTGAAGTAAGATTAAATAGTGCAAATGGTAATCTTTTAGGAACATTATCAGTTCCATCAACAGGTGGCTGGAATACTTATAAAGAACTGTCTACTAATATTAGTAAGGTTACAGGAAAAAATGATATTGTGCTAAAGTTTTCAGGACCTGTGAACATTGACTGGTTTACATTTAGCTCATCAGGAAATGTTAACAATAATACACAAACAAACAATACTACTACGAACAACAATAATACAAATAACAATTCAACAAACAACAATTCAACAAACAACAATGCCTCGTATACCGTTAAATATTCTCAAAATTCTTGGGGCAGTGGAGCTACAGTTAGTGTCACAATACAAAATAAAGGTGATACAACAATTAACGGTTGGACAGCAAATTGGAATTTCTCTGGGAACGAGAAAATAACAAATGCATGGAATTGTAGCTATTCTCAGAGTGGTTCATCAGTAACTGCAAAAAATGCAGGTTATAATGCTACTATACCGGCAGGTGGTTCAGTTACATTTGGATTTAATATATCCTATAGCGGAACAAATAATACACCATCAAGTGTTACAGTAAATGGTTCAAGTGTACAAATCCAATAATCTGATTTGTACTAAATACTGCTAAATGATTTGGACATTAAAACGTAATGGGGGTGTTGAACTGGCGATAAAAATCGTAGTTGAACATCCCCAATTCATTTTGTATTGTATGTAAATAATAAAACAAAAACCATACCGCAGCAGAAGTTGTATAAACAAAGTAGTAAAATAGATAGGTATTTGCTTTTTTTATAATATCATATTAAATTCTGTTTTT
>JAAZFB010000493.1 GCA_012511915.1 Clostridiaceae bacterium | reverse complement strand
CGCCAAAGCATCCTGAAAAAAGCCTTTGAAGGCAAACTGTTAAGCGAAGCCGAAATAACCAAATGCAAACAGGAAGCGGATTATGAACCGGCGAGTGAATTATTAAAAAAGATAAAAGCAGAAAGAATTAAATGAAACGACCACCTGAAATAAGAATAAACCAATTCCAGTTGGCTGTTTTGCTTAATGATGAGCAAAAAAACTTTTTTGATGCTGTTGTAGCTGGAAATGTTTTTTGTGCCCATTGTGGTGATGTATGCAATAGCGGAATTACGATCGAGGAGGTATTCCTTACTGATTTGAATGATATTCACGTTAAAGGAACATGCAATACTTGTAATGGCAAAGTAGCCCGTCTTATCGAATTTGGGGAGGACCAGGAATTTTACAATAAAGCAATGGATTTTAGAAAGTCAATACAAAATTAGCCATAACCGATTCAACAATTATTTCAAGAATTTCATTATTAAAAAAAAACACTCAAACAATTTTGGATAGTGAAAGTGATAAAAATCACTGTCAATATAAACAGGCTGGATTAATTTGTAATATTGCCTGCAGTTTTTTTTCGCAGGGGATATGGATAAAAATAATTTATAATTAAAAAAATTATGCTTAAACAATCTACAGAAAAGCCAATACGATATATTTTGGGTTCACTGTTAATAGTGTTGGCTGTAAATACATTTAGCGGAGGATATTATGGAATGGCAGGAGCGAAGGGAGTACCTGGTGAGTGGTTGAAGGGCAGTCCATTCTCCGATTATTTCATCCCTGGCCTATTTCTTTTTATTGTGATCGGTGTTTCAGCTCTTTTTGCTGGTTATTCCCTTGACAAACATCAGGGAAAGACAGGTATTTTTCCACAGGAGGGGTGGATCAATCCGACTGCCCGTCCCCGGGAATTGGTAATAATATAATCTGAATAAAAATATTATGAATAATATTACGTATAAATTATCAATTATTTTCTCAATTATTTTTTTCATAAGCAGCTCAGGTTGTGAAAAAAAATCAGACAATGAATCAGATATAACTCATTTTAAGGTTAATAGCATTGCAGATATTGATGCACTGGCAGCAGCCCTGAAAAATGAGATACTTAATTCACAGACCGAGTTGTCAGTGACCGGCACCTCTTATTATGTCTCGAACAATGGAAATGATTCAAATAGCGGGCGGTCACCTTCTCAGGCTTGGGCTACGCTTTCGAAAGTTTCCGAAACCGAATACAGCAAAGGTGATGCGGTATTCTTTGAGCGTGGGGGAACCTGGAGAGGCCATCTGATTGCAAAGGGAGGAGTCAGATACTCGGCATACGGAGAAGGGACTAAACCAAAATTATATGGTTCCCGTCAAAATTATTCTGTGAAGGGAAAATGGCTGGAGACAGAAATTCCTAATGTATATGTTTATGATGAGGCACTGGAAAAAGATGCCGGTGTTTTGGTATTTAATGAAGGAGAAGCCCATTCCATTAAAAAGGTAATAGGGATTGACGGATTCTCAGGAGCGGCAAGTGAATTAAAAAATGACCTCGAGATGTATCATGATGTAAATGACAAAAGGGTTTGTTTATTTTCAGACAGCGGCAATCCGGCAGACCGTTTTTCTTCTATAGAATTTTGTTTAAAAGACCATATTATAAGGACAAAAGGGAATGATATACTTATCGATAATTTATGCATTAAGTATGGAGGTGCCCACGGTATCGGGTCCGGCACAATAAGCGGACTTAAGGTAACAAATTGTGAATTTGGCTGGATAGGAGGTTCAATACAAGGAGGCACAACACGTTATGGCAATGCGATTGAGATATGGGGTAGCTGCAGGGATTATTATGTTGACCACTGCTATAT
>JAAZFB010000492.1 GCA_012511915.1 Clostridiaceae bacterium | reverse complement strand
ACGTATTATCTTGGATGCGGGAATAAAAGTATTGACCACCGAAAAGATTGAATACGTAAGCGAAATTACGCAAGGGGAAGAATTGTTACCGACACAAAAGCCACATTGCTGTATCAAAATATATTTTGCCCAAAAAGATGACCGGCTATGGGATGTTGCAAAAAGATACAGGGTACCGCTGAGCCGCATCATGGCAGAAAACGATATAAAAGATGAGACTGAAGTAATTACAGGCAGGCAGATATTTATACCATAATAATATGATGCAGAATAATAACTAGGATTAGTATTAGTATAATCAGGGACATACGCAAATTAGTATAAAATCGCGCCAAAAAGCCCTCCTTGTGTAAAGGGAGGGCTTTGGTTTGCGGCACAAACTATCCTTTATTATCAGCCCGTCTTTTGTTCAATCAACATTGCAAGTTTTTTTGCCTGTTTGGCTATTAAATCATAATCCGCGCCCTCAATCATAACACGGATAAGCGGCTCTGTACCTGAAGGACGTATAAGCACCCTACCTTTACCGGAAAACATTTTCTCAATTCTGTCAATTTCTGTTATTATTTCGTTATCTTGTAGATATGTATTTTTGCTTTCGTTTTTAACCTTTGCGTTTACCAACACTTGCGGCAGCTTTTGCATTATACCCGCAAGCGAGGATAGTGACTTGCCCTCGCGGTTCATAACCGAAACAAGTTGGAGCGCTGTTATAATGCCATCCCCTGTGGTGTTATAATCAAGGAATATTATATGCCCCGATTGTTCACCACCGATATTATGCCCTTTATCAAGCATTTCTTCAAGCACATATCTGTCCCCTACTTTTGTTTTTGCAATACTTATCCCGAGCCCTTCCGCTGCTAAAAACATACCCAAATTACTCATAATGGTTGTTGTAACAGTGTTGTTGTTCAATTTACCCCTTTTCTTTGCATCAAGTGCACAAATAAGCATAATGCAGTCGCCGTCAACAGTTTTACCGTTTTCGTCAACCGCGAGCATTCTGTCTGCATCCCCGTCAAAGGCTATACCTAAATCCGCACCGACCTTTTTCGTAAAACCCTGAAGCTGCTCTATATGCGTAGAACCACAACCGTCATTAATATTCAACCCATCCGGTTTATTGTTAATAACAAAAACCTGTGCACCAAGCTGTTGAAAAATTTCACATGCTATTGCGGAGGCTGCACCGTTGGCGCAATCAATTGCGACTTTTAAACCGTTAAAGGTCTCTGAGACGGTGTCTTTAGCATATTCCATGTAATAATCCTTTGCGTTCAGATTTCGAACAATCCTGCCCAAGCCGCCGCCCGTGGGCAGATTTTGCGGTATTATATTGTCATTAATATATTGTTCAATTTTTTCTTCTATCTCATCACTCAGTTTATATCCTTGGTTGTTAAAAAACTTAATTCCATTATATTCCATTGAATTATGTGAAGCAGATATAACAATGCCTGCATCGGCATTTAGTTTCCTCGTTAAATATGCAACGGCAGGTGTTGGAATCACCCCAACCAGCTCCGCTTGCGCACCGGTTGAACAGATGCCAGCGGCAATAGCCGCTTCCAACATATCACCGGAAATTCGGGTATCTGCCCCAACAATTATTTTTGCTCGACGTTGTGCTTCCAATCCCAACACATATGCGCCTGCTTGCCCAAGGGAAAACGCAAGCTGCGCAGTCAATTCTGAATTGGCAATCCCTCTTACCCCATCTGTTCCAAACAGTTTCGCCATATAATTGCCCCCTCCTTTATTTTTTATTACCGCTTCGAATAAATACAGCCACAATAGTTTTGCCTATATAAACCGTATTCTAAAGAAAGCTCTATAGAACGCTTAAAACCATCCTGCTTCTTAAAATCCGAATATACATAAATAAGATTGTATTCCTTTTCAAGCAGTTGTCCGATATCATTTAGCGCTGCAGCATTTTTATGCGGACTAACCGAAAGAGTTGTAGTAAAACAATAAAACCCGTTTTCAGCCGCATATTTTGCCGTTGCCTCTAGCCGCAGACGGTAACACTTAATACACCTTGCACCGCCCTCCGGTTCGTTTTCCAAGCCGGCTGTTGCATTGAAAAATTCATTGCTGTCATATGTCGGCTGAATGTAGCCTATATTACTGTTTAGCCTATATCGTTCCAAAAAGCAACGCTGCTCTTGTGCCCTTTTTTCAAATTCAGCATAGGGATAAATATTAGGGTTATAATAATACACCGTGACATCAAACGTGTCTGCCAACCTTTCTAATACGCTACTGCTGCACGGCGCACAGCAACTGTGAAGCAACAAAGAATGCTTTATACCGGTGTTGCCCAAATCAGATGTCCTTATCAACCCCTCACCCCCAATTTTACCGAATGAAAAAGGGCTCTACCCAAATTATTGAATCTCCCGTAATAATTGATAGAACCCCTTATGCTGTTAATTCAATATTACTTTTCCTCTTGCTTTGACGCTTCTATAATTTTTTGGGCGATATTTGCGGGTGCTTCTTCATATCTGACAAATTCAAGCGTAAAGCTGCCCCTTGCTTGTGTTATCGAACGAAGGTCGGTGGCATATTTATGGACTTCTGCCATTGGCACCTCTGCTACAACTTGCTCTAAGCCGCCGCCTTTCGGATTCATTCCCAACACACGGCCTCTTCTTTTGTTTATATCGCCTATAATATCACCCATATTCGCAGAGGGTACAGATACTTCTAACTTGCCGATAGGCTCAAGCAACACCGGGGATGCATCTTCCACTCCCTTTTTATACGCGAGGGATGCGGCAATTTTAAATGCCATTTCCGAGGAGTCAACAGGATGAAATGAACCATCTACCAGTGTCGCCTTTAAATTAACAACCGGATATCCTGCTAAAACGCCGCGTAATATGCTCTCTTGTAAGCCCTTTTCAACAGCGGGGAAATAGTTTTTGGGTACGGCGCCGCCAAAAATCTTCTCTTCAAAAATAAGTTCTTGTGTATCACCCGGCTCAAATTCTATCCATACATGACCATATTGCCCGTGCCCGCCGGATTGTTTTTTATGTTTACCTTCAACTTTCACCTTTTTACGTATTGTTTCACGGTAAGGTACGCGCGGTTCAGTTAAATCAACCGAAACACCGAACTTTGTTTTTAATTTGCTTGTTATAATATCGATATGCATTTCACCTAAACCGCTAATGAGCATCTGATGTACTTCTGTGTTGTTTTCAACTTTAAATGTAGGGTCCTCCTCTGCCAACCTTTGCAGACCGGTACCGATTTTTTCTTCGTCACCCTTTGCGCGGGGTGCTATAGCCAAAGTGAGATTGGGCGTTGGAAACTCAATCCTCGCCAGCACAGTTTTTGCGCCCTGTTTGCATAGGGTGTCCCCCGTTACGGTGTTTGAAAGCTTGGTAACCGCGCCAATATCACCTGCACAGATTTTGTCCGTTTCCGCCTGTTTTTTACCGGTAACAAAAAATATCTTACCTATCTTTTCACTAACACCCTTAGAACTGTTTGTAACCGTCATATCAGGTTTTAACTCGCCCGAATAGACACGAAAATATGACAGTTTACCTACATATGGGTCTGCAATTGTTTTAAACACAAGCAATGATAACGGCGCGCCCTCATCAGCGGTTACAACTTCTCCGTCAAGGGATTTTTCGTTCGGCATATCGGCCGGGGAGGGCAGATATTCACTTATTGCATCAAGTAAAGTACCGATTCCTGTGCATTCAAGTGCAGAACCTGTAATAACCGGCACAATGTCATTATTTATAACACCGGCACGGAGCCCTGTCTTTATTTCATCATCGGTGAATTCTTCGCCACCAAAATATTTTTCCATAAATTCTTCGGTTGTTTCCGCGACTGCTTCCATAAGCACATCACGCGCTGAGGAAGCGGCATCCGCCATATTGCTTGGGATATCTGCCTCTTTTAATGAATCGCCGGCATAGAGCATTGCCTTCATTTTTATAATATCTACATAACCACTGGTTTTACCGTTATCTATAATTGGTATGGCTAAAGGCGTTATCACTTTCCCGTACTTGGCTTTTAGCTGTTCTACAACGTTATCATACTCAGCGTTTTCATCGTCCATTTTATTAATAAAAAGCAGCTTAGGTAAGTTGCGAGATGTGCAGTAATCCCATGACTTTTCAGTCCCAACAGTGGGTTCAGACCTGCTACCCAACACAATAACAGCTGCATCGGTAACACGAATGCCCTCTAAAATTTCACCGACAAAATCAAAATATCCGGGAGTGTCAATAATATTATATTTGCAATCGTTGCCCTCAAAAGATGCCAAT
Organism: Clostridiaceae bacterium; assembly: GCA_012511915.1. Classification (GTDB taxonomy): domain Bacteria; phylum Bacillota; class Clostridia; order Monoglobales; family Firm-18; genus JAAZFB01. The sequence continues at coordinate 17,152 of JAAZFB010000492.1, read as the reverse complement.
GCTGTATTTATCGATATCGCTCGTTTTATTTCCTCCGGGTCAAAGTCCGTTACTGTTGTGCCTTCCGTAACTTTACCCAAACGATCCGTAACTTTTGCATATTTGAGCATTGCTTCTGCAAGCGAGGTTTTACCGCTACCCCCATGCCCCAAAAGACATACATTTCTGATTTTGTCAATCGGAAACTGTCTCATAATATCAATCCTCCTTGTAATTAATGAATTCCAAGTTAAATTATATTATAAATATCATCAAACGTCAAGTGTAACTATTTCTATGACATTGCGGTTAATGTAGACTTGTTTTGATATTCCCGAACGTTTCATTGGTAATCTCCCTTGCTGTTTTTGTTGCGGCAATACCCCCCTGCGATGTTTCCTTTAATGAACAAGGCAAGTCCTTACCCACCTTTTTCATGGCAGAAATTACTTCGTTCAACGGTATTACACTTTTTATTCCCGCAAGCGCCATATTAGCACTTGTAATTGCTATTGAAGCGGAATTAGCATTTCTTTTTATACAGGGCACCTCAACTAACCCCCCAACAGGGTCGCATACCAAGCCCATAGTTGATTTCATTGCAAGTGCCGCAGCGTGTTGATATTGATCCTCGCTACCACCAAGCAAGCATACCATTCCCGCAGCCGCCATGGCCGCCGCACTCCCGCACTCTGCCTGGCATCCGCCCTCTGCACCCGATAGCGTTGCGCCTTTAGCTATTTGCATACCTATTTCACCTGCAACAAATAACGCATCTATTATCTTCTCATCATCTATGTTTTTCTTTTCGGCAACAGCGATTAAAACCCCGGGCAGAATTCCGCTTGCACCTGCCGTAGGGGCGGCAACAATCTTACCCATACAGGCATTTGTTTCTGTAACGGCCAGGGCATAAGCCGCAGCACGTGTATATATTGTATCTTCAATTATTCCGTCATTTAGAGCTTTGTATAACCGATACGCGTTGCCTCCCGCCATCTTACTGTCTGAACGCATATTAGGGTTCAATCCTGCTGTAATAGACTCACGCATAACAGCAAGGGTTTTATGCATTGTATTTCTCATAGTATGCAACACGCCTCACCCCGCTTACCTTTTTTATTTTAGGTAATATTTCAACCCGTTGATCAGTTTCAATAATAATTATGGCATCGCTGCCTTTACTAACTCGATATAGTTTCATAAAAGCAATGTTTATATTATTATTGCTTAATAGGCCCGAAATATCTGCAATTACGCCCTTTTGGTCGGTATGAAATATAATAAGGGTGTTAAGCTCACCATCAAAAGAAACCTCCATGCCGTCAATTTCCTGAACCTCTATCCGTCCGCCACCCACTGATGCACCTCTCATTGTAACGGAATTATATTCGCCGATAAGCTGTATTTTAGCAGTGTTGGGGTGGAATTCATCATTATCCTCGTACTTAAATTCATAAGAAAACTCTTTTGTCCCAAGTGCGTTCAAAATCCTGGCATCATCAATGCCGTATCCAAGGATGCCACCCACAACAGCCATATCAGTTCCATGCCCTTTCCCTGTTTTTGCAAATGACGAATATAAAGTTATTACTGCACTCTTCGGCTTTTCCCCAAGCAATGCCAGCGCAACAGCCCCTAACCTAACAGCACCTGCGGTGTGGCTGGAAGACGGCCCAATCATTATAGGACCTATTATATCAAAAACGTCCATAAAACAAATACCTTTCTGCAAATGATAAGTATTACACTAATTGGATGATCAAATATATGGTACCATAACATTTTTACTTTTGTCAACTAATGTAAGATTCATAACTTATACACTTATACTACTTATACTAAATTTTGTGTGGCAAATTGTATTTTTTTTCATACTATACTACAAAAGGGTTAAAACCCATAAAAAGGAGTTGAAGTACATGTCATTACTCGGTTCTGCAAGGTGCTTTAAAGATGATGATACCATTCTATGGTTTATTATTCTGTTCTTGTTGATATTCTGCGGTTCACCACATACCTGCGGCTCAAACATGGGCTGCGGCAATTAACACAAATTGTGTAGTATTGGGCAATGCATATGCATTGCCCTTTATTATAATGGTTGTTATGGACAATTTTATTACACCTTTAATATAATCTTTCGTCAAAATCCAACATTAATCTTTCGTCAAAATCCAACATTTTACTTGCTTTTTTTTACTTTTTTATGTATAATTGTACCATATGACTTTTGTATTTTTTACCGTGCCTTTTTTTACGTATTTTCGTTTTTTTTTAAAAAATGCGACAATAATATAAGCACAATTATTATTCACAAAGGAGTCGCTATTTATATATGAAAAAAATAATGATTTTTTTATTGGCTATAAATATCGTTGCAGGATGCGTTAATAACGAAAATCAAAAGGTAAACCAGGGCAGTAAATATAAAAACAAAAAAATAGCATGGGGCTTTAAAAAAGTTGAAAACTCACCACCCGGCTTGCCGAGCGAATGGATATGCCTGCTTGAAAGATTTGACGGATATTATCTTGGAGACAAAAATAAGAAGTCGCTTTTTTTAACATTTGACGAAGGCTACGAAAATGGATACACCCCCAAAATCCTTGATGTACTCAAGGAACAAAACGTGCCTGCCGCCTTTTTTGTAACCGGTGCTTATATTACAAAAGAAGCTGATTTAGTCAAAAGAATGGCTGATGAGGGTCATATAGTCGGTAATCACACATACAATCATCCAAGTATGCCGGATGTTTCAAATGACGAAAAGCTTATTAGAGAAATGGATAGCGTAAACGAAAAATACCATGCGTTAACAGGCGAAACAATGAAGTATTTACGTCCCCCCAAAGGCGAATTCAGCGAAAGAACGCTTGCCATTACCAAAAAAAACGGATATAAAACCATTCTCTGGAGTAATGCTTATGTTGATTGGATATCAGGGAAAAATACAGAACAATACGCGCTTGAAAGTGTTACAAAATACCTGCATAACGGCTGCATAATTTTAATGCATGCCGTTTCCAAAGAAAATGCACTTGCATTGCCTAAAATTGTCTCGTACGCACGCGAACAGGGATATACATTCGAAAGCTTGGATGATTTATAATTATCAGTAATATATAGCCCCGTGTAATAATATTTAACAGGATACCAATCCCCCTAAACGAATATTCTAAAAGCGGGGGGATACGAATGAATAAAAAAGCAAAGAAAAGCTTATTGACATTAATTATTACAGCATCACTATTGTGCGCCATTCAATGTCTAATTCCAAATCGCCTTGTTCTTATGGAGGGCGAAAAATATAACGCAGGCCCGCTTTTCCATTCCGATTTTGACGCGAATGGAAAATGTCACCTAAAAGCTTTCGGTATAGTGCCAATCAAAACGGTGCATATCGATTTTATAAAAAATACCAAGTTAATACCAAGCGGGAAAACGGTAGGTATTAAGATTAATATAAATGGCGTTTTAGTTGTTGCGCTATCTCCGGTTATAGGCGAAAACGGCATCAGGTATTCACCCGCAAAAGTAGGAGGCATAAAAAAAGGTGATGTTATCATAAAAATTAACAACACCGACATTTCAACAATTTCACAGCTTATAACACAAATTAAAAACAACAGCAACAACAATATGACTGTTTTGATTAATAGGAAAGGGAGTATGAAGTCATTAACAGTAAAACCGGCAAAATCGAAAAATGACAATGTATATCAAATAGGCGCTTGGGTGCGTGAGAGTTCATCGGGTATAGGTACGATAACATATATAAACCCGGTTGATAACACCTTTGGCGCATTAGGGCACGGAATTACCGATATAGATACGGGTGAGCTTATTCCTGCTAACAATGGGGATATTCTGAGCACAAGCATAGAGAGCGTAACAAAAGGAATGCGCGGTCAACCGGGTGAGCTAAAAGGGCTTTTCGCCCCTTCGTCTGTAATCGGTCGTGTTGAAAAAAACACTGATAATGGAGTATTCGGTGCATTGGGCAAAATAATACAGAATTCACCGCAACCCCTACCGGTGGCATCCAGAGCGCAAGTATCCACGGGGAATGCGTATATTCTTTCAAATATTGAGGGTACAACAGTAAAGAGATATGATGTGCTGATTGAAAGCGTAAACAAAAATGATTTAGGTAACAAAGGCATCATAATAAAAATCACCGATGATGAGCTGATAAATAAAACGGGTGGTATTGTGCAAGGCATGAGCGGCTGTCCGATTATACAAAATGACTATATTGTCGGGGCTGTCACTCATGTATTTATTAACGACCCAATCAGAGGTTATGCCACATTTTTAGACGTAATGATAAATAACAATGCATAGAATTGCATTACGGTAACTTTGGTACTTTTTACCAAATTTTTATGAAGAGACTGTTATTTCCGAAAATCTACTTGTAATTTTTTCCAGTTGCTGTTATAATATTGTCATATAATAATTATAGGAGGGATATATTTGGATAAAATCAGATTGGTAATAGCTGATGACAGCAGGGACTTTTGCAGAATTATGAAAGACTTTGTTGCTACAATCCCCGAGATTGAGTTGGTTGGGATGGCATCTGACGGCCTTGTAGCGCTTGAAATTGTCGAGAGTAAAAGACCGGATGTTTTGTTGCTTGATAATGTTATGCCTTTTTTGGATGGGTTGGGCGGTCTGGCGAAACTCAAGGAAACCGGATTAAAAGAAAACCTTAAAGTTATTATGATTAGCGGCAGTTTATCGGATGGCTTTGTAGTCAATGCAAGTAAGCTCGGCGCCGATTACATTATGTCACGCAGAATGAGCGCGGAGGAAATTATCAACAAAATAAAAATGATTATGGAAAAACCCGATATCTCAGACGCTTATCCAAGCTTTAATGCAAATATAAATGACAGAAATGCCACTTCCCTCTTGGGAGGTAGGCTTTCACATGACATTGAAAAAACAGTCACATCGATAATTCACGAGGTAGGTGTGCCGGCACATATTAAAGGCTATACATACCTGCGTGAAGCAATTATGCTTGTGCTAAAAGATACTGACCTCATTAATTCCATCACCAAGCAATTATATCCCTCCGTAGCAAAAAAGCATCATACATCCTCCAGCAGGGTTGAACGTGCTATCAGACATGCTATTGAAGTGGCATGGGACAGAGGGGACACAGAAACGCTAAACAACCTTTTCGGGTTTACCATAAATCAAAACAAAGGAAAACCTACAAACAGCGAATTTATCGCTATGATTTCAGACAAGTTGCGGCTTGAACTAAAATGCATAAGTTAGACGGGACTGCTGTGAATTGGCATGGCATATGGCAATAGCAAGCGCATCCGCAGTGTCATCCGGTTTAGGGACCTCTGACAACGATAGAATTGCTTTCACCATATACTGCACTTGTGCCTTGGTTGCTCTGCCGTAGCCGACAACTGCCTGCTTTACCTGCAAAGGGGTGTACTCGAATACGGGTATGCCCCTATTTGATGCTGATAATATCAACACACCCCGTGCTTGCCCCACGTTTATAGCAGTCTTTACATTTGTATTAAAAAAAAGCTCTTCAATCGCAACTTGCTCCGGGTTGTATTTTTCGATAATATATGTCATATCATCATATATTAATTTAAGCCTTTTAGTCATGTCGATATTTGGTGGTGATAAGACCGCACCGTATTCAATTGTTTTGAATTTATTGTCCTCATGCTCTATTATCCCAAAGCCTACCGTTGCAATACCCGGGTCTATACCTAAAATGCGCATTACCCCACTCCTTTTGTATAAATTTTAACATATATATTTGCTTTTGAAAAGTGAATGTGCTAAAATAATACTATTCCCATTTTAAAATGTTGACACATTCGTCTCAACAACGCCGTTGGCGTAATACTAAATTAAATCAATAATTTAATTTAGGTACAGTATAAACTTATTATTATTGAAAAGGGTTTGAGATAATTGGAAGATAGAATCACATCCACAAAAAACCTGTTTGAAGATTGTGAATATGACATATCCCTTCGCCCACGCACTATGGAAGAATATGTGGGTCAGCAAAGTGTTAAGGACAACCTAAAAATTACAATCCAAGCTTCCCTACAACGCAAAGAGGCGCTTGACCATGTGCTTTTATATGGTCCGCCGGGTTTGGGTAAAACCACGTTAGCGGGTGTAATAGCAAATGAAATGGGTGTAGGCATTAAAATAACAAGTGGACCGGCAATAGAAAAACAAGGCGACCTTGCCGCTCTATTAACCAATCTATCACAACACGATGTTCTTTTTATAGACGAAATACACCGTTTGAGCCGGGTTGTCGAAGAAGTTTTATACCCCGCAATGGAGGACTATGCACTTGATATTATTGTTGGGCAGGGGCCGTCCGCACGCTCCATACGCCTTGATTTGCCTAAATTTACCCTTATCGGTGCCACAACACGCTCGGGGCAGCTTTCCTCCCCGTTACGTGACCGGTTCGGTATTGTTTCAAGGTTAGAGCTGTACACCACCGATGAACTTGCTACAATCGTTGGCAGATCCGCGGGCATATTAAAAGTGCCGATAGACTCACAAGGCAAAAACGAAATAGCCCTGCGTTCACGCGGCACTCCAAGGATAGCCAACCGCTTGTTACGACGTGTGCGCGACTTTGCCCAAGTAAAAGCAGACGGAAAAATAACAAAAGAAATAGTGGACAAAGCACTCGATATGCTTGACGTTGATAAAATCGGGTTGGATAAAATAGACAAACAAGCCATGCTAGCAATTATAAACGATTTTGGCGGTGGTCCGGTAGGGCTTGATACTCTTGCCGCCATGGTGGGGGAAGACGCCCTTACCATCGAAGATGTGTATGAACCATATCTTATGCAGCTTGGTTTTCTAAACCGCACCCCAAGGGGTAGGGTTGCAACCAAGCCGGCTTATGACTACTTTGGCGTGCCAAGAATTATTTAAGACTGATTAGTGGTACCCCCAACAAATCCAAATGTTTGCCTATGTGTGTTAATAATGCTTTTTCATATTCGACATGGTGTGTTCCCCAAAGCGTGTATAACTGTCCTCTGTATTCATCCAATATAAAACCATAAGTAATATGAATTAACTGCCTTGATTCGTTTTGGTCAAACAGCTTGGGTAAATCTTCGTCCTTTAAACTGTCGATATCCGGAATTTTTGTTATATCGGTGGTTACATGATAATACTTTTTTGCCTCCGTAAACATTTTAAGCGCATATTTATGGATTTGCCTGTATAGCTCTGCATCTTTTGCAGCAACCACCCTCATTGCCTCTAACCAATTGGTACCCGCAGTTTTTACATGGAATACACCTTTTGTAGCTTTTGCAACCATGGGGAATATACTGAATTTATCAGAACCGGAATGAACACTTATCTTATAGCCAAAATATCTTGCGATTTTTGCGTGAATGTCTATTTCCTTTTCAAATTGGGCAATATCGCCTATATAATCAATACCCTTTTGGAATTCGCCGCAAAACCTCGGTGCCATTGTCGCGAAATTAACGCCCTTTTGCTTTAACTCGTTGGCAACGTAAAAATGCTGTAGAGGTGTTGTAGTTGTTGCCGTTTCATCTATTGATATTTCAAAATCTGCGTTAGAGCCTTTTATATATTTATGATATATATCGGCGGCAAATGCTATTGCATCGTCATATATCATGCTGATTTGCTTAAGCTGTTCTTTGTCAAACGACAAGACTTCGCCGTCCTCTATTTCAAAAAATTTATCGGCATATCGCTGCAAGGTGGCTTGCGGAACTGCAAAATCGGCATCTATATCAGTTATGATATGTTCTGAGCAATCCAGCGTAATCATGGTAAACCCTAAACCAAGCGCATATTGGATATCCTGCTCCGTTTTTAAATGGTCTCCATCCGCACCAAAGCCCTTTTTGTAACCGGTTTTAAACACTGTATATGTTACGCAATCCAAAACATCCTCATAAGTGCGATGGGTAAGGTTTAATTCCCTGATGGATTGTTGCACCAAAACAGGGTATGCATCATACCTTTCAAACACTTTGATATGTCCAACCGCCGCAACACCCAAACGGTCGCCCACACCAAAGCTTTTATCATGTTGTAACACACGACTTGGTGCGGTATAAGGAAATAACCTCCTTAAAACGTTTGCGTTTTCATGATTACATTCTGCCTTTATTCCGTACTCTGTGCTAACGCCCTTAAAACCCAGCGTTTTATCTGTTGAATAAATATAATCCTGCCCGTCCTCATTTGCCATATATACTGTTGCACCGCCTATAGCGGCAACCGATTTTTCGTATTTAATGATTATTACTCCCTTCAAATAATACTAAAACTGCACAAGCTTATCAATATGTACAGGCAGTTGTGTTGCCATTGATTTGTTAGCTGCGATGCCGGTTAAGATGGACATTGCACCGTCCACATGTGATGCTGCCCTATTAAAACGGTCGTATTGAAGCTCACCAAAAATATCGCGCAGAAGCACCGGGTCACCTCCGCCATGTCCGCCCTTAGCTTGATCTAATGCTACTTTGTATGGTGCATCAAACATTGGATATACGGTAATTGTTGTACCTTTAACCGCACCCTCTAACGCTTTGTCGCCGCCGGCGTTGACATATGAGGATTCAATAACTTCCATCTCTATTCTGCCTTTGCTACCGTTTAACGCAACCTTAAATCCCTCATACGGCATATATGCGTTTAGAGAGTATGATAATATCGCATTATTTTTATACTTAACCAATACACCCATAACATCCTCTATGCTTATTCCGTCTCCAAACACGCTTTGATCTCTGATATAGCCGTCCTCTTTTTCGGCATCTAAATAAATGCCTTTCATTGTTTCGCTATCTTCCATATGAAGCGCAAAAGGGTCACCCTTTGCATTTTCACTGCCGTATGCTCGGTTATAGAACTTGGTAACTCCTCTTTTCTCTGCATTTGCCCTGCCGTAGAACATCAAATCACCGAGCGCATAAACCGTCTTAGGTTGTGTTCCGAGCCAGAAGTTGACCAAATCAAAATGGTGGGTTGATTTGTGAACTAAAAGACCACCACTGTTTTTCTTATCTCTGTGCCAACGTCTGAAATAATCTGCCCCATGTTCTGTGTTTAATAACCATTCGAAATGCACGGAAAACACATCACCGATAACATCGTCCATAATTAGCTCTCTGATTTTTGTGTTATGAGGTGCATAACGATAATTAAAAGTAACACGCAGCTGTCTGCCTGTTTTTTTGATCGCATCCAAAATCTCTTGGCATTTTACTTCGTCTATTGTCATGGGCTTTTCCGATATAACATCACACCCTAATTCCATTGCACGAACAATATATTCGTTGTGGGTACGGTCAATGGAAGTTACAATAACGACATCAGGCTTTTGCTCAGCAATCATTTTGTCAAATTCATTAAACTTATATGTAGCAATGGGAGGGATGTTGCCCTGTTCCTGCAAAACCTTATTTGCATAATCCATACGGGTTTGATTGACATCACAAAATGCCGTCAATTCAGCTGTTTGTTTAAAATCCTTAACAATAGCCTCGTAAAAAAACCTCGCCCTGCCACCTACTCCGACTTGGACATACCTCTTTTTACCCTTCATTATCAAATACCCTCTTTCTTGTTCCTACCCTAATAATGTATAATAAACTCAAGAATAAAACATTGCAAATATTGCTAAAAAGATGGAATATACAGTTTTCTACAGATTGTTCCCTATTTTGGTCGGGTTTTATTAAGATAATTCGTTCTGTGGGGAAATAATGTACCGGCTTTGACAACTTTCATACCTTCTTGTTGGTCGTGTAAAACCAAAGAGATGTCCGGCGCGAACTCCGAAATGACCTGTCGGCAAATTCCACATGGGGGTGTATATTTGCCGGTGCTACCGGTAACTGCCATCGCAGTAAAATCCCTCTCTCCTTCGGAAACCGCCTTAAAAATAGCAATTCTCTCGGCGCAAACGGTGGCGCCGAAGGACTGATTTTCAACATTACAGCCGGTATATACCTTCCCACCCTTAGTAAGAAGCGCCGCCCCAACACGGAAGTTGGAATATGGTGCATATGCGAATTGTTGCGCCTCAATTGCAGTTTCCAATAGCTTTGAATAATCCATAACCGTACATCGACCTCCCCTTAAAGTTAGTATTATAATCGAATATTAGTATTATATGCTATTTTTAAAATCAAATCAATGGTATTATTATATCAGAAAAAGCAAACGATATAGTTATACCTTAAACTAAATTCAATCAAATATAACACTAAATTTGATTGAATTTAGTATTAAATACACAGTAGAAAGGATGTTTATTATGCCGGTAATGAAAACTTCTATAAGAGCAAAAAGTGAAAACCCCACCAAAACAGTAGTGGAAGCAAATACTTTTAAAATGATTATCGATGAACCGGAATCATTAGGCGGAACGAATGAGGGAGCGACCCCTGTCGAATATTTGTTAGGCGCACTTTCAGGTTGCTTAAATGTAGTATGTCATGGCATAGCGGCGGAGATGGGCTTTACATTAAACAGTGTGGAATTCTTAATTGAGGGCGACCTTGACCCCGCAAAATTCAAAGGCCTGTCCGACGAGGGCAGGGCAGGTTTTATGGAAATTCGCGCAACTATAATTGCAGATACAGATGCCTCCGAAGAGGTGTTACAAGACTGGCTTGAACGAGTAAAGAGCAGATGCCCTGTAAGCGATAATATTGCAAATGTAACACCTGTGAAAATTTCACTTAAATAAGACGTCGTTAAAAAACGCAACCTTTGTTAAAATACAAGGTTGCGTTTTTTTTAAGAAAATATTATGTCCTGCTCTTTTATCTATCCAAACCGAATCGCTTTTTGAACCTGTCAACACGTCCTCCGGTATCGACAAGCTTTTGCTTACCGGTAAAAAACGGGTGGCATTTACTGCAAATTTCAATGCGCGAATCACCCTTTGTAGATGCGGTTTCAATAACCTCACCGCAAGCACATTTTATAACAGCCGGCTTGTATTCCGGATGTATTCCCTGTTTCATAATCATTCACCTTCCTTGCCTTTGTTATACAGGCAGTTTACCTACCTTAATTTTTAATAAACACAGCCACATAATAAAGGATTATAGCATAAATTTTTTGAACGCGCAACCTTTTATAAACAATATAATTATTTTTTTGTCCGCAAACGCTAAATACCCATACATTTAGCTATAACTTTGCTCGTCTCAGCCCTTGTTACATAGTCATATGCCCTAAAGGTGTTATCGTCATAACCGGATATTATACCCTTTTGTATTGCTGTTGAAATACTATTTATTGCCCAATCGGGAATGTTTCCCTTATCCGAAAAGGTGATTTCCATATCAACCGGTTGAGCTAATGCAAAAGCCCTTGCCGCCATTACTACAAGCTCACTTCTTGTTATATTGCGGGTTGGTTTAAATGTAGCATCTTCATAGCCGGTTATTATACCCTTCTCAAACATAACCTTTACATAACCCTTTGCCCAATCGGCAATTTCATCTGCATCTGCAAAAGAAAGTGATTTATCCCCAGCAGGTGAAAAACCTGCCGCCAATGTAATAATTTTCGCAGCTTCCGCCCTGGATATCTGTCTATCCGGTCGAATTGTGTTATCCTCATAACCGTTGATAATTTTCCTTTCAATAAGCTTTAAAAAATATTCTTTTGCCCAATGGTTTTGTATGTCGGTATATGAAACCGGTGAAACCGCCTGTTGTTGAGGGATGAAGGGCTGTGAAACAACGGGACTGTAACTGCCCCCTCCTCCTGACATACCACCCATTTCCCTTCTAAAGCGTTGACTCACCATTCTGCTTTTAATGCCGTTTTTTTCGGCAAATGCAGTTACTGTTGTGGTGTTTGATATTTCAAAAGGTTCATCGTATTCGTATTTAGGTTCTGCTTTTGGTTCTGTACCATCTCTTGTGGTGTAATATATTTTTACCCCGTCGTCCGGCCATTCAAACGATACCTCCATAGAATAAGGAAAAACCGTTTTATCGTATACAAACTTCGGCGCTGCCACCGTCCCGGCTGTAAAGGTAACACTACTGGTATAATCACTGCTGCTGTCATAATCGACTTCTATTGTTTGACCGCCCTGCATATCGTCCTCTTCCGGTTTTGTTGAAAACATCGAAGTCTTATCAATAGAAACCTCCGTTATGCCGACTTCAATAACTTCAAATGTAACTTTTGCAAGTACATTATTGGACAGATTATTATCATGTATGCAATATTGATACCTTATTGTGCCTGTGTCGTTGTCAATTTCTTTAAGGCCTTCATATCCACCGGTATTTCCTGTTATATCAACGGCTTCTAAGTATTCACTGTCAAAATTCAATAACAATTCGTAAGAATATATCTGACTGTAATTAATTGCTTTTATCGGTAACTCAAATTCGCCGTTGCCTGCCGGCTTCCCGATATCTGAAATATCCAAATATATAACCGGAGATTGTTCTGCAAAAACAAAGGGGCAACAAAGCATAATACTAAATATCAGCAAACCCGAAAGACTTTTTTTAATCATTCTCATCTTTGCCCCCTCTTAGCCTTATATCCGTTAATATAGCATTGTATATCCTCTTGGTCAACTGCCCCGTCCCTGTTTAAATCTGCAATAATATTGTATGGCCTATATGAAATAAACGAACAAAGCAAATTAAAATCAAATAAATCTATTTTATCATCCGCATTTAGCCCCCCGGGGTAAAACCCGTTGACCATTGCTTGCGAATCAAGCATAAAATCCGTCTGTAAACCAATATATCCGTCACCGCTTATTGTGGCGGTATAATTGTCTTGCTGTGAAACGGCGGATTTCCTGAAAGAAAACAGTAATTTTTCGTCTTCAAATGAAACAATAGCATTAATAGGTTCCTCTTCCGGTTTTGTTTTGTTGTTCAGCGTCACAAAAAAACCATCCGCGCTTTTGAGTTCACAATAGGTCTTTATTTCGCGCACGATTAGGAGTGGTAGCACTGTAATGGTTTGGGATATACCGTCTGGTGCAGAAAGGTTCTCCCCTGCAATTGTTAAATATGTGTCTGTACTTAAAGATACTATGATTTCAATTTGTTCCTCGTCCACCCCTATAATACTTTCAGCCAAATCCAAGCTAAAAGAGGCAATAGGGTTTTGACTGTTATATGTAACCGGTTGTTCCAATTCAAGCAGAAACTCTGTCTGTGGCTCATTAAAAACATCAGCCGATGATAAATTAAGATTTATACTGCCCCCCGAGATTTCAACTTCACTATTGACAAATACGCTAATACTTACACTTTCACCCTCGCAAACAGATTGTTTGTCCACCGTCAATGAGAATTCCACCGGTGGTATAATTTCAGCGGATACGGGGAAAATTTGCATACATAGTGCAAGGATAACTAAAAAGACTGCCAAATGACGCATTTTTCTAATCGCCTCCTATTTTCTTCTACAATTAAATAGTACCACTTTGAAAACCAAAAGTCAATTAGTTTATTTTTTTAAACCCTTGTATTCTGCGGTTTATCAGCACAAAACAAAAATGAACATTACTCAAACCCGCATTACAGCGGGATTTTTTAAATGAGAATTAGTATAAAATGTCGATTGAAATGAATAGAATTATATGCCATAATTTGCCTGGGCAAATCTTGGTGTATGCTACCATATCTGCCCACTACTGCTCTGTTGAATTTAGTATTAAAATATTGGACGATAGACAAATATGCGAAAAGGGTTGCATTTTGCGAAAAAGTATATTATGCAAAATAGTATTAAACATTAGGTGCAAAGACAAATCAACCACCATCTATTGAAAAAAACAGATGGTGGTCTTACTTTGTTCAAAGTTGAAAGAGTGCCTATTTTATTGCTTTTTTAGAGTGTATCAATTTCATTGTGTCATTTGTTGTTAGTTCAAAAATGACAGCATGTGGCAAAGCCGAGATTTCAACCCTACTTCTTGAAACCTTGTAATCGTTAAAAGATAGGGTATTACATTCTTAGTGGCTTCTTGAAAATAAACAAATACTCATGAGCCAGTAACAAAAAGTTATACTTCACACTATTTGTTTTCCAATATCCAGTCGCTTTGCAATTGTGTTGTTCTTTTATAATTATTTCTTTTAACTTAAATCCTTCTGCTTCAAAGATTTTCATAACTTCAAAGCTCATCGGTTGAACATGTCCTTTAAATCTTGTATCACCCATAAGAATAGCAACAAACTTATCTTTTTTCAACACTCGGTAGCTTTCAGCCGCCACCTTTTTCATTTCCTCAAGAAACTGCGGTATCTTACAATGGGACAAGTCCTCTGCAGTATCTTCGCTATACTCTATGATATTTGCGTAAGGTGGGTGAGTGCAAATAAAATCAATACTTTCGTTAGGTACAAAATCAAGATTTCTTGCATCTCCTTTATGGATATATACTTTACCATTTGCACCTTCATGCTGAAAGTCAATTTTCTCCTTACAACGCTCTATAGCATAATCATTAACATCTACACCGATAATATTACGATTTAGCAGTTTTGCCTCTACGAGGGTGGTACCACCGCCTGCAAATTGATCGAGAACTAAATCATACTCTTTTGAGTATCGTAGCAGTAAATTTCTTGGTATATATGGTGACCAATTTCCACGCCATTTCGCATCGTGAGTTGCCCAATTACCACGTTCTGGGAAAGACCAATGAGTAGTCATTTGTAGCTCAAAATTATCAGGTCCCCACTTTGTAATTTTCTTTTCAGCCATATTATAGTCCCTTTACCACAATTTCTTCAAGAAGACCTTGCTCAATCATTTTGATATTTATAACATAATCCGTTGCGTTAAAAGTTTCAGAGAGTGGGCGTTTTGCTGTCTGCCAACCCTCGCCATCAGTTACCCAAATAAACCCAGTCTTATCATTTTTAACAAGAGAAAACAAACTGCTGAACTCACCTGCTACAGATTTTAACTTTGAGCCTCCGCCGCCATAGTAATTCACTTCCATAAGATATAGCATATCTCCTGTATCAATAGCAAAATCAAAGTGCCTATCCGCTTTATCTGTTGATACAGCTTTATAAAATTCTTGTTCAATCTTAGCCGCTGTTGCTTGTGCTAAATATTTAAACCCATGTTTTTCGCAGATAGCTTTTACATAAACTTCAGTCAGATTCTCCATAGCAGTTCCGCTACGGTTTTTACGAGCATTTGTATCAAGTCCTACTTCAACACCAATAGCATAATCTACAAGGTTTTTAATGCATTTATCTGCTATAACTTGCAACAAACCACTTTTTTCAGCAAACAAAACGATATTCTCAATTTGTTCATCGGTGTATGACTTCATCTTTGAAAAAGAATATGTAACATCTCCACCTAAATCTGCAATTTTAATAGTTGTACCACGCACAGCAATTAAAAATGGAATTACTGGTACAACTTCTGGATATTGTTTTATAAGTTCCTTTAATCTATTTGTAATATTATCTTTTCCAATAAGTGAATTTAGAATATTGAGTGATACCTCAATTTGCGAAACATTCCCAAGCACTTTACCCCAAGCCACAAAAAAATCATAAGTGCGAATAGTGTCTTTTAAGTTTGATAATAAGTATTCAAACGCTGCGTTTTCAGATAGAATGTTCATCTGTTTGTATTTCTCTATATACTTCATTTTGTTTCTCCTTAACAATTTGATATGAGTAGTTCGCTAATATTACCACGACTCTCGCCGTTGCAATTAATCATTCTTTTCGCAGTAACTCTTTTAATATCATAAAACTTATAAAGTTCATCAAAAAAATCATCAGTATTATCAATATTTTTAGGGTCTGAATTGCTAATAACAAGCTTCGCTCCCTTGTGATGTATTTCATCTACAAATTTACCCAAAGCAAGTTGTTCATTGTCATCGAAAACGGTTTCTGCATACGCAGTAAAGCTCGCAGTTGGACTTAATGGTCGATAGGGTGGGTCGATATAAACAAAAGTTTTATCTTCAATAAAATCTATACAGTCTTTATAATCGCCACATCTAATTTCTACTTTTTGAAGTAAGATGCTTATGCTTTGTAAATTTTCCACATCACATATAACAGGTCTTTTATATGAGCCTATTGGTACATTAAATAAACCTTGTTTATTAACTCGAAACAACCCATTAAAACACGTCTTGTTTAAGAATATAAATAGAACTGCTTTTTCAATATTTTCCTTTTCATTACCAAATACCTTTAAATAATTAAATCGTTGCCTTTTTTTATAGTAAAACGCTTTTCGATTGTCCGTGTTCATATCCCAGTAAAGATTTTGAATTGATTGTAACCCATTGATAAGAGTATCCGCATTCACTTTTATTTGGTAATAAGCGTTGGTAAGCTCTTTGTTTATATCATTTATTAAAACTTATTTTATGTTATAATTTGAGAGCACATCAAAAAGCACTGCTCCGCCTCCAATAAAAGGCTCGCAGTATTTTGAAATGCTTTTACCAAGCTGTTTTGGGTATTTGGCTTTAATGTCATTTAATAGTTGGCTTTTGCCGCCTGCCCATTTTATAAAAGGCTTTACAGTCATATTTGCTCACCCGTTTCTTCCATTTGAAATGAAATATTCAAATTGCAGCCCAATGCTTTTGAAATTTCCGTCATTTCTTTTTCACTTACCGCAAAAGGACACCTCATATTGAATTTTTGTTTAACATATTATAGCGCACCATCTTCGTCATAACTGATTGGGCTTAATACCTCAACATGTCCGCACATAACTGAAAAAACACAACCAGCATGTTCCAACTTAGAAGTATCAGGTTTTATCGACTGTACAGTAGGGTTTGTTATAACCTTGCCACCTGTTGGAATAAAGTGGGGTTTTTCTGGATGTATTCCTTCTTCATATTGATATACATTGTCCATTGAAGATTAGTATAAATCAAACCTTAATCATATACTACATCATTTTAAGAATAATTTCAATATATTTTAGTGATAACTGAATTTTGATGATGTAGCAAAAATTTATGATAATGATGAAAACTAATACCAATTCGCGTTAGAAAAATTTCATTAATTGCGAATTAGTAAATACTATTTTCCTTGTAACGGCCGCTGATTGGGGCCGCTATTGACAAAAAAAGTTT